>DASSGP010000001.1:0-7168 GCA_035693405.1 Rudaea sp.
GTCCTACGCCGAATCGCGCCGCCTGCACGGCATGGAAACCTACAACCGCCCATCGCGCTTCCTGCACGAACTGCCGCGCGAACTGCTGCACGAAGTGCGCCCGCGCGTGCAGGTCTCACGTCCGCTCTACGCTGGCCGCTATGTCGACGACGGCGGCGACACGCCGACGCTCAAGCTCGGCCAGCGCGTGCGCCATGGCACGTTCGGCGACGGTGTCGTCATCGATGCGGAAGGTTCCGGGGCGCATGCGCGCGTGCAGGTGAATTTCGAAAGGGCTGGCGCGAAGTGGCTGGTGGTCGCATACGCGAATCTCGCACCGATTTGATTCCATCGCCCGAGTTCTTCTTCGCTCGATTTATTCTTCGGTCGATGTTTTTGCTCGTCATTCCGGCGGCTCTCAACAGCGGAGCTGGTCAAGCCGGAATCCAGTTCCTTGCTCTTGATACTTCTCTCGAAGTGCAATGCTTCCACTCACCCTGCGGGCGAGCGGGTAACTTTCTTTGCTTGTGCAAAGAAAGTCACCAAAGAAACACACCCCCGGTGACGCGGTCTCCGGGCATCCTGCCCTCCGACTCGGCGAGGGTGTTCCGGGGTTCGCTGAATGGACGTCCGTGTACATGCAGCAAACTGGCGCGCATCCTGCGCGCCACCCTTCGGGCTTTTCCTCCACACCCTCGCCGCGCCACAGGGGGCCCCGTTTGGGCGGCATCCTGCCGCAGAAGCACCAGCGCGCACTTTTTTCGCTTCTTCGCTTGGTTTGCCGAGAAGCGAGCGACCGAGCGCGCTAGCGCCAGACTTCAGCGCACGTCCGCTCGGCCAAAGATCGGCAAAAACAGCGCGATCACCCCGCCCGCGATGATCAGGATCGACGCCAAGGTCAACGCGACATCCAGCATGCGCCAAAACGCGCGCCGCTCCGCGAGTGGAGGAATCTGCTCGCCGAAAGCGACGGCGGTCAGTGCGGCCGTGCTGAGCACGATCCACAGCGGATAGAAAGCCAGGAACCGCTGCGTGAACGCCGGCATCGTCTCGCCGAACCAGCCCGGATAGCGCGGCGCCAGGAATGCCATCAGCAGACTGAATGCGAGCGCCGTTCCCGGTGCGATCCAGTCGCGCGACATTTCGCTTTCGGATGCGCGCATTCGCCTAAGTGCCGCCGGCAACGGCGGCCGCGAGGTATTCGTTCTTCAGCCGCACGTAGTGCTTCGCCGAGTAGTACAGCTGTTCGATCTGCGCATCGGTCAGCTTGCGCACGCAGCGGGCGGGATTGCCGACCCACAATTCGCCTTCGCCGACGGTCTTTCCGGGCGTTACCACCGCGCCGGCGCCGATCATTGCGTGCTGGCGCACGACGACACCGTCAAGCACGGTCGCGTGCATGCCGATCAGGCACGCATCCTCGATCGTGCAGGCATGCAGGATCGCGCCGTGGCCGACCGTGACGTCGGCGCCGATCAGCAATGGAAAGCCGCCGGGCGAGTAGGGACCGTCGTGGGTCACGTGCAGCACGCTGCCGTCCTGGATGTTCGTGCGCGCGCCGATGCGGATGTAGTTGACGTCGCCGCGCGCGACGGTGAACGGCCACAGCGAGGCGTCTTCGCCGAGTTCGACATCGCCGATCACGACCGCGGCCGGATCGATGTATACATTTGCGCCGAGGCGCGGAAGCTGGTTGCGGTAGGGTCGGATATTCATGCCATCGGCGCCGGTTGAGCGGCGCGATCGTACCATTGCCGTGGCTCGATCCCGCTGGTTGTGAGCTGGGTGCCGTTTCGCCCGGGCCCGCGGCGCTACACTAGCGGCCATTCACCCCTTATGGCTCGACTGATGGACACGCCTGCCCCAACCGCTGCCGATCTGAATATCCAGCTCGCGCGCTTGCGCGCCGCGCAGCAGCGCCGCGTGCCCGACTACGCCCAGCGCATCGACGACCTCAAACGCCTGCGCGCCGCATTCAAGGCAAAGCTCGACGAGTTCGCCGCGGCGATGAGTGCCGACTTCGGCCGCCGCTCGCGCCACGAAACACTGCTGTCCGACGGCATGACCGTGCTCAACGAGATCGATCATGCCTGCCGGCACCTGCGCGCGTGGATGCGGCCGAAACGCGCGGCCGCCGACTGGCTGTTCCTGCCGGCGCGCACCGAAGTGCGATACCAGCCGCTCGGCGTCGTCGGCGTGATCGCGCCATGGAACTATCCGGTCAACCTCGCGCTGAATCCGCTCGCCATCGCGATCGCCGCCGGCAACCACGTCATGCTCAAGCCGTCCGAGCACACACCGCGCACCTCGGCGCTGCTGCAGCAACTGCTCGGCGAGGTATTTCCCGACGACCGCGTTGCGACCGTGCTCGGCGGTGCGGAAGTCGCGGGCGCATTCGCCGCGCTGCCGTTCGAT
Organism: Rudaea sp.; assembly: GCA_035693405.1. Taxonomy (GTDB): domain Bacteria; phylum Pseudomonadota; class Gammaproteobacteria; order Xanthomonadales; family Rhodanobacteraceae; genus Rudaea. The sequence goes on from DASSGP010000001.1 coordinate 2,395, forward strand.
CATCTGTTCTTCACCGGCTCGACCGCGGTCGGGCGCAAGGTCATGGCGGCGGCGGCGCGGAACTTGACGCCGGTTACGCTCGAGCTCGGCGGCAAATCGCCGGTGATCATCGCCCCGGGCTATTCACTCGCCACTGCCGCCGGGCGCGTTGCGGCCGGCAAGTTTCTCAACGCCGGCCAGACCTGCATCGCGCCCGATTACGTGCTGCTCGGCCGCGACCAGGTCGCTCCGTTCGTCGCGGAAATGCAAAAGTATATTTCGCAGCGTTATGCCGAGCTGGCGACAAACCCCGACTACAGCAGCATCGTCAATGCCAGCCAGTACGCGCGCCTGAAAAGCTATCTCGACCAGGCGCGGGCCTCCGGCGCGAAGGTCATCGAACTGGCCGACGGAGACCCCGGGACGCGCGTGTTGGCGCCGACGCTCGTGCTCGATGCGCGCGACGACCTCGCGCTGATGCAGGACGAGATCTTCGGACCGATCCTCCCGCTGGTCGCGGTCGACTCGGTCGATGCGGCGATCGACTACGTCAATGCGCGGCCGCGGCCGCTCGCGCTGTATCACTTCGACGACGACCGGGCGCGCACCGAGCGCGTGCTCGAGCGCACGATCGCCGGCGGCGTAACGATCAATGACACCGTCCTGCACTTCGCCCAGAGCGAATTGCCGTTCGGCGGCGTCGGACCGTCCGGCATGGGCCACTACCATGGCCGCGAAGGCTTTCTCACCTTCTGCAAGCAGAAACCGGTGCTGTACCAGTCGCGCTTCAGCGGCATGGCCCTCGCCCGGCCGCCGTATCGCAAGCTCGCGGATTTTCTCGTCAAGTTTTTGACGCGCTGATACGCTGTCGCACCTTTCACGACCAACGAGGGGCCGGACATGAGTCGAATCGGACGCGCGACCTGCGTCGCCGCGGGAATACTGGTGTCGTCGCTGAGCATCGCGGCCGAACGTGTCGCCGAAGTCGACACGTTCGCCCGCTACGCCGGCACGTGGAAAATGCAGATGAACTACGTCGAATCGGCGCACAGCAAGGCGCGTCAGGAGTCGATGACCGTCAGGAACGACTGCTGGCACAGCGAGTATTTCTACGTCTGCAACCAGATCATCGACGACAAGTCGCGCGCGCTGATCGTGTTCTTCTACGACCCGGTCGCCAAGCGCTTCGGTTCGTATCCGATCGCCGTCGGCGCCGACACGGTCCATCCGGCCACTGTCGTCGTCGACGAAAAATCGATCACATTCCCGTACGACATGCAGGACAACGGCAAGACTGTCCACATGCGCATCGTCAACACGTTCACGACGCCCGACACGATCGATTTCAAGCAGGAATATTCCGAAGACGGCCAGAAATGGGTCGCGATGGCGACCGGCGTCGAGCATCGGGTTTCGCCGAAGGCGAAATAGCGGGTGAGGGGTGAGGGGTGAGGGGCGAGTAAGCCGGGAACTCAGGCCGTCGCGATCTCGAGCGCGATCAGCAGGTCCATCGCCTCGGAGCGCGTCGTGCCGCACATCGACGCTTCGGCGCGCAGGCGGCGGCAGATTTCCGGCCGTTCCGGCAGACCGAACAGCAGGCACCGATTGGACAAGTCCAATTGTATACAACGCACGCCGGCCGGCTTGCCGTCCGGCATGCCGGGGATCGCCGACGAAATCGACGGAGCGATGCAACAGGCGCCGCAACCGGCGCGGCAGTCCATCAGCGGCATTTTCACCAGAGGCGTCACGCCGCTAGTCCGTCGCGCGCAGCGGCAGCTCGCCGCGCAGTTCGGCGTAGACCGGTTCGGTGTCCGGCCGCAAGCCATGCCAGATCGAGAACGATTCGGCGGCCTGCTCGACCAGCATGCCCAGGCCGTCGAGCGCCGGCCCGGCGCCGGCGGCGCGCGCCCAGGCCAGAAACGCGAATGCCGCCGCGCCGTACGACAGGTCGTAGCACAGCGTGCGCCGCGCGACGAGTCCGAACGGCAGCGCCAGCTTCGCCGCGCCGAGCCCGGCCGAGGTCGCATTGACGATCAGGTCGAAGTTGCCGGCCGCGCCCAGGTCGTCCCAGTAGCGCGTGTACACGTGCGCCGGATCGCCGATCGCATCGGCGAGTGCATCGGCGCGCTCGGGCGTGCGATTGACGATGATCAACTCGCCGACGCCGGCATCGAGCAGCGCGAACGCGGCCGCGCGCGCCGCGCCGCCGGCGCCGAGCAGCAGGCTGCGCCGGCCGCGCAGGTCGAGCGCATGGCGTTCGGTCAGGTCGCGCACGAGGCCGGGGCCGTCGGTGTTATCGCCGAGCCAGCGGCCGTCAGGCAGGCAGGTGAGCGTATTGACCGCACCGACGCGACGCGCGAAATCCGACAGCGCGGCACTGAGCGTGCAGGCGTCCTGCTTCAGCGGCAGCGTGACGTTCGCGCCGCGGCCGCCGCCAGCGGCGAAGTCCGCGAGCTGCGTGGCGAACGATTCGGCCGGCGCGTCGATCGCCGCGTAGTTCAAGCGTATGCCGGTGACCGCGCCAAAGCGCGCGTGAATGCGCGGCGACAGCGAGTGCGCGATCGGATGGCCGAATACGGCGAAGCGTTTTGGTTCCGTGGTCGCGTTCATGGCCCTCTCCGGCAATCTCTGCAAATCCGATGCTTGCGGATTATGTCACCGCGCGCGGCCGCGAACGGTTCGCCTCGCAGTCCGAGGCGACTCTTTTTGACGCGGATGAACGCGGATGATTACGGATGAACGCGGATAGAGCAATTGCAGTGTTTTCTTTTCGCTTTATCCGCGCAAATCCGTGCTTATCCGCGGCAATCCGCGCTCAAAAACATGGCGTTCAACCAGCGCGCGCCTCACGCAGCCACCCGGCCGCCTGCAATGCAAAATACGTCAGGATCGCGTCGGCGCCGGCGCGCTTGATGCAGGTCAGCGTCTCGAGCACGATCGCGCGCTCGTCGAGCCAGCCGTTGGCGAATGCGGCCTTCTGCATCGCGTACTCGCCGCTCACCTGATAGACCAGCGTCGGCGCGCCGAAACGGTCCTTCACCCGGCGCACGATGTCCAGGTACGGCAGGCCCGGCTTGACCATGACCATGTCGGCACCCTCGGCCAGGTCGAGTTCGACTTCGCGCAGTGCCTCGTCGCTGTTGGCCGGATCCATCTGATAAGTATACTTGTTGCCTTTGCCGAGGCTGCCGGCCGAACCGACCGCATCGCGGAACGGCCCGTAGAATGCCGAGGCGTACTTGGCCGAATAGGCAAGGATGCGCGTGTTGACGTGGCCGGCCTGCTCCAGCGCGGCGCGGATCGCGCCGATGCGGCCATCCATCATGTCCGACGGCGCGACGACGTCGGCGCCGGCCGCGGCGTGTGACAGCGCCTGCTTGACCAGCGCGTCGACGGTAGCGTCGTTGACGACATAACCGGAATCGTCGATCAAGCCGTCCTGTCCGTGCGTCGTGAACGGGTCGAGCGCGACATCGGTGATCACGCCGAGGTCGGGCAGGGATTGCTTCAATGCGCGCACGGCGCGTTGCGCCAGACCGTCGGGATTCCAGGCCTCGCGCGCGTCCAGGCTCTTGGCCTTGGGCGGCGTGACCGGAAACAACGCAAGCGCCGGGATGCCCAGAGCGTGCGCCTGCGCGGCGAGTCCAAGCAACAGGTCGATCGACACGCGTTCGACGCCCGGCATCGACGCCACGGCCTCGCGCTGCCCCTGCCCTTCGCGCACGAATACCGGCAGGATCAGATCTGCCGACGTCAGCACAGTTTCGCGCATCAGCGCGCGCGAGAATCCGTCGCGGCGCATGCGGCGCAGGCGGGTCAGGGGGAAGGGCATTCGGGTCTCCGTGGTCCGGCTATCGGCAACACTGTAGCGCAAACTCCATCGGGCTTCGCGTCCGGAAGCGTGACTTGCATTGCGGCGTTGTTGCTGCTCTGATTGCGCCGGCATCCGGGGGGATGCGGCAAACCGCATTGGTGCATGGTCGGCGTCGCAAGTCCGGCGGAATCCCGTAAGGGATTGTGCGGGACGGATGAGCGCTGGAGGGGTACTACGGCCAACTGAAGAAGAAGCAACTTGCCCGGCATTCTCGTCGTCGAACGCTCGACCACGCTCAGCCATCTGCTGCGGCGCACGCTGACCGCAGCCGGCATCAGTCCGCGCAGTGAACTGGCCAGCTACTTCGAGGCGATCGACCACCTGCGCCGTTCGGCCGAACTCGATCAGCCCTACGGCCTGCTGCTGGTCGGCGCGCCGGCGCGGCTGACACGCGAATTCGGCGCGCTGCTCGAGTTCCTGCGCGGTCCCGACGGCAGCATGCTGCCGGTCGTGCTGATGACGCACGAGCTGCTGCCGGAACTCGAGGAATTCGCCCGCACGCGCGGAAACCTGAGCCTGGTGCTGTGGACGAATTTCAGCCGCATCCCGGGCGTGTTGCGCGCGCTGATGCCGGACAACGACGACGATCCGGCGGCGGTCTTTCCGATCGGCGCCAGCGCGGCGCCGGTCACCGGCATCCACATCCTGTTCGTCGACGATTCGCCGAGCGTGCGCCTGGCCTATCAGCACCTGCTCGAGCGCAACGGCTTCCAGGTGTCGACCGCCGGCTCGATCGGCGAAGCCGATGCGATGGCTGCGCAGATGAGGTACGACCTGGTCATCGTCGACTACTACCTGCCCGACGGCAACGGCGACGAACTCTGCCGGCGCCTGTCGAGCAAGCCCGGCGCGCCGGGCCTGGCGATCATCACCGGCACGTATCGCGAGGACGTGATCAAGCGTTGCCTCGAAGCCGGC
>DASSGP010000002.1:0-13373 GCA_035693405.1 Rudaea sp.
TTCGGCACCGCCGCAGCGGCCGCCGACGACACCAGCCTCACCTGGAATGGCATCACGCTCTACGGCACCGTCGACATCGGCATTGCCTACCAGAATCACGGCGCTCCGTTGAGCCAGGATTTCTATCCGACCTTGAACTACATGGTCGCCAATTTCAGCAACAAGTCGATCACGACCGTTGCTTCGAACGGCCTGAGCCAGTCGAAAGTCGGCGTTCGCGGCGTCGAGCCGCTGAACGATGACATTTCGTTCGTGTTCAACGCCGAATCGGGCTTCAATCCGACCTCGGGCAAATTCGCCGACGCTCCGAAGTCGCTGATCAACAACAACGGCGTTGCGCTACAGGATCGGAAGTCCGCCAGCGACGGCAGCCGCGCCGGTCAGCTTTTCAATGGCCAGGCTTGGGGCGGCTTTTCCTCGAAAACGTGGGGCACGCTGTCGATCGGCCGTCACGTCACGCTGTTCGGCGACAACACGACGAAGTACGACCCGATGAACGGCTCGTACGCGTTCTCGATCATCGGCTTTTCCGGCCTGACCGCCGGCATGGGCGATACGCAGGACGTGCGCCTGGATGATTCGGTGAAGTACACGTTCAAGCAGGATTGGTTCCACGCCGGCGCGCTTTATCAGTTCGGAAAGAGCGACGGCAGTCCGGGCGAAGCCTGGCAGCTGGGCGCCGGCTTCGATTACGCCGGCTTCTCGGTCGACGCCCTGTGGGGCGAAAAGAAAGACGCGATCGCCGCAGCGTCGCTCAGCGCCGCGCAGCTTGCGCTGCCCGGCGTGCCGCACGATTCGCTGGCGGCGACGATCTCCGACAACGAGGCCTGGCAGATCGCGGGCAGCTACACGAACGGTCCGTGGAGAGCCTCCGGTGGTTACGAACACATCACGTTCTCGAATCCCGACCTGCCGGTCGCCCCGGGCTTCGCCGGTCTCGGCGGCTACTGGATCAGCATTACGAACAACACCGCCTTCCCGCACGACAAGAAGTTCGACGTTACCTGGCTGGGCCTGAAGTACAACTTCACCAAGGACTTCGACATCACCGGCGCTTGGTACTACTACAACCAGGATGCGTTCGGCGCCGTAAAGTGCTCGGACAATCGCGCCAGCAACTGCAGCGGCAACGAAGATGTGTGGTCGATGCGCCTGGATTACCGCTTCACCAAGCGTTTCGATGTCTATGCAGGGTTCGCGTACTCGAAGGTCGAGGACGGACTTGCCTCCGGATTCCTCAATGACTCGGTCACCACGGTCATGACCGGCTTTCGCTTCAACTTCTGATCGCGGGTGATGTTGACTCCAGTGACAAAAGATTGAACACGGAGGAAGCGGGACCGGCCAGGCAAGGCTTTTACCCTCTCCCGCTCGCGGGAGAGGGTCAGGATGTCGCGAGCACAGCTTCACCGCTGAGTGGGCTGAAAAGTGGTGAGCATTCCAGCCTCAATCTTCGCAACACCATCCCCACCCAACCCTCCCCTTGAAGGGGAGGACTGAAGCGCACCGTTCGTCCTGGGCCAGCCCTCGGCCCTCAGCCCTCAGCCCTCGTCTTGTGCCGGTATTGGCAAAGGTCGCGGATGATGCACTGCGGGCAGTCCGGTTTGCGCGCTTTGCATACGTAGCGGCCGTGCAGGATCAGCCAGTGATGCGCATCCTGCTTGAATTCCGCCGGCACGACTCTCTCGAGTTTGTCTTCGACCGTGCGAACGGTCTTGCCCGGCGCGATGCCGGTGCGATTGGCGACGCGGAAGATATGCGTGTCGACCGCGATCGTCGGTTCGCCAAAAGCGGTGTTCAGCACGACGTTTGCGGTCTTGCGGCCGACGCCAGGCAATGCCTCGAGCTCCGGGCGCGAGCGCGGCACTTCGCCGCCATGGCGCTCGACCAGGAGAGCGCAGGTCGCGAGGATGTTCCTCGCCTTGGCGTTGAAGAGTCCAATTGTGGATATGTAGCTTTTCAGCTTCGCCTCGCCGAGCGCCAGGATCGCCTGCGGCGTTCCCGCGATCGGAAACAATCGCTTGGTCACCTTGTTTACGCCGACGTCGGTCGCTTGCGCCGAAAGGATGACCGCGATCAGCAATTGGAACGGAGTGGTGTAGGTGAGTTCGGTCGTCGGCTTCGGATTGGCCTCGCGCAGGCGGCGGAAGATTTCGGCCCGCGTCTGCGCATTCATCGACCGCCCTCTGCCGTGCCGGCTTTCTTCGCGCGTGCGCGCAGGATTGCCGCTTGCACGGCACTGACGCGCGCATCCCCGAGCACGGCCTTCTTCGCCGCCAGTTCGGCCGCGCGCTCGTTGGCTTCGCGGTCGAGGCGCGCATCGCGCGCAACATAGCGCGCGCGATAGTGGTCGGCCAGCTCCGAAGGCGAGCGGCCATCCTCGGGCGCCGGCACCATTGTGATGCAATCGACCGGGCAGGGGGCAATGCACAAGTCGCAGCCCGTGCATTCATCCACGAGTACGGTATGCATCCATTTCGACGCGCCGACGATCGCGTCGACCGGACAGGCCTGAATGCACTTCGTGCAGCCGATGCAAACCGCTTCGTCGATCACCGCGACCTCGCGCGGCTTCTCGACGCCATTGGCCGGATTCAGCGGCTTCGGCGCGCGTCCGAGCAGGGCGGCGAGCGCAACGATTCCGGCCGCTCCACCGGGTGGGCATTGATTGAAGTCGGCTTCGCCAATCGCGATCGCCTCGGCATAGGCGCGGCAGGCCGGGTAGCCGCAGCGCGTGCATTGCGTCTGTGGCAGCAGGGCATCGATGCGTTCGACCGTACTGGCGGGGAGGGCGGCTGGCATCTGCTGATTTTCGCAGATTTCGAGCCGCCCCCGATCAACGATCGTTGGCGATGCGCCAAGCGACTTCGAAGGACGGCAGCCGCCCCTCTAGCTCATCGACAAACCGATAATCTCAGCGTGCACTACTTGTGGGGACTCGCGACCGTGAGCTCGACGCGGCGATTCTGCGCCCTGCCCGCAGGCGTGTCGTTGGAAGCGACCGGATTGCTGTCGCCAAAGCCGTGAGCCGAGACCAGGTTCGACTTGACGCCCTGCGAGATCATGTACTGCATCACGTTGTCGGCGCGCTTTTGCGACAGGATGAGATTGGTCGTGATGCCCTCTTTCATGAGCCCAGGACCGATCGGCGTGCTATCCGTGTAGCCGTTCACATTGATCTTCGAGGTCTGATGCGGCGCCAGGATCGCAGCGATCTTGGCGATGCTGGTCTTGGCCCCTTCCGACATTTCCCAGCCGCCCGAGGGGAACAGCAGTTCGCTGTTGACCGAAACCTTGATCGCGTCCTGCATGCGCGAGATCTGCATGTTGTGGGCCGCGACTTCGCTGCTCATTTGCTGGTTGAGCTGCTGGTACTGCTGCTCGAGTTCGGCATTCTTCTGCTGCGACTCGTCATATGTCTGCTTCGACACGCAGCCCGCCATGAGCAGCGCGGCGGCCGCTACGAACAACATCGGAAGTTTCGTCATCGCAGGTTCTCCTTGTCGGTGGAAAATCGACAAGCATGTTGTGCCGGCAGGCGATGCGTCTGCAATGGGACCTTGATCCAATGCGAACCGGAAGCCGACGCTCGGCAGTGACTGCAACGGGTCGAAAGAGCGACTCACAGGCTGATCTTCGAAGCGGGTGCGCTACGTTGCGCGACGACCGCCGCCATCGTGTTACGCAGCATGCGGGCCGCGACCGGGTGGCGTTCGGCGGGGTCACTTACGCTTGTTTGGATCGGCCAGAATTGCCGTAGCTCAACCCGACCCTGATTTCGCTTTAACAACTATTTCGCAAAATCGCGTGGCAAGTAGCGCACACTCGCGGGCGGCGCGGGTCGGCGGCGTTCCGCTGCACATGCTCGATCGGACGGCCCAACAAGAACAAGGGAGCAAGGATGTTCAGATCTTTCGGCTTGTTTGGCGTCCGCTTCACTTTCTTTTCGGTCTCGCTGGCGCTCGTTGCGTTACTTGCTTGCCCGGTGAGTGCAGCGCAATTCGATATCCAGGGTCCGCCAGGCAGCATGTATTTCGGCGCCTCGGTTACGGTGCTCCCAAACGGAAATCTCGTTGTTACCGACTATGGTGCCAAGAACGCCGGCGGAGATGGAGTCGGCGCAGTGTACTTGTACGATCCTCAGGGAAGTCCGATCAGCGTTCTGACCGGCAGCGTGCAGGACGATCTATGGGGAGTGCAAATCACGGTACTTCCTAGCGGTAACTTTGTTGTCGTCAGCGACGCATGGAACAATGGTCCCGTTCACGCAGCGGGTGCAGTCACCTGGGTTAATGGATCCATGGGGTTGTCCGGAGAAGTGTCTTCTGCGAATTCCCTCGTCGGGACCCACTATGGCGATCTGGTGGGTGCGGGCGGCGTCGTCGTACTGGCCAACGGCAACTATCTCGTTGCCAGCGATGCCTGGAACGGGACTCGTGGTGCGGTGACTTGGGCAAATGGCGACGGCGGCCTATCTGGTGAAGTGTCATCGGAAAATTCTCTGGTCGGGTCAGCGTCCGGTGACCTCGTCGGCATCCGTTACGTCGGCAGTATCGTCGCCCTGGCAAATGGCAACTATGTAGTGGGTAGTCCGGAGTGGAGCGATGTTGCCGGTGAAGGCGGCGCGGCCACCTGGGGTGATGGGACGCACGGCGTGACGGGAGAGATTTCGGCGAGCAATTCCCTCTTGGGATCATCGGAGGGAGACTTTGTCGGCTTTTCAATCGCGGCTTTGACGAATGGCAACTACGTCGTCGCGAGCCCGGGATGGAGCAATGGCCCCGTCCTGCACGTAGGCGCCAGTACATGGGCCAACGGCGCAAACGGCATTATCGGGGAGGTATCTGCCGCAAATTCGTTGATTGGCTCGACAGCCAATGACAAAGTAGCCAGCGGTACGAGCGCCGGCTTGGCGAACCAGTCGATTGTGCCGCTGGCCAATGGCAACTACGTCGTGTGCAGTGCAAGCTGGAACATCGCCGGTGCGGCCCAAGTCGGCGCTGCGACATGGGGTGAAGGCAGCACGGGCATTGTTGGCGTGGTTTCACCTGGCAATTCGCTGGTCGGATCAACCGCCGAAGACCGCGTATGTGCAGGCGGCGTAGCCGCACTTTCCAACGGCAACTACGTAGTTCAGAGTCACCTTTGGAATGCACCGGGGCTTGCGGAGGCCGGTGCCGCGACCTGGTCCAATGGTTCCAGCGGTTTTGCCGGTGTAGTTTCTGCGACCAACTCACTCGTCGGGAATGCGGTAAGCCAGCATGTTGGTTCGGTGGTGACGCCGCTGGCAAACGGCAACTATGTGGTCGGTCGCACCAACTCCCAGTATGGTCTCTACGGGTCTGTGACGTGGGCGAACGGACTGGTCGGTATCACCGGTTCGATCGATTTTACGAATTCGTTGCTGAGCACCGACGTCACGAACGCTGTCGGCTACGTGCAAGCGTTGGCCAATGGCAATTACGTCGTCGTCAGTCCGAACTGGGGTGATGGACGCGGTGCGGTGACATGGGCGAGCGGCACCGCTCCGATCACGGGCACGATCGGCCCTCAAAACTCTTTCGTCGGGGCTGGAGCGGACAAGATTGGAGACGGGGGCATATATCCGTTCAGTGACGGCAGCTATGCAATCCTGAGTCGCATGTCGGACAACAGCGGGACTGTTACGTACTCGCGCGGCTCCGGCGCGCTGCTGGGTTCACCGACTGCATTCAATAGCTTGTACGGCGTCGGTTACCAGGTAGCCGTTGCATACGATTCCCTTCGCAAGCGACTGATCGTCGGGATGGGGTACAACAAGAATACAGTCACCGTTCGCGACGTGGACGAGCTATTTGCGAATGGTTTCGATTGAGCCGTCGTAATTTCACAAGAACTAGCCGGAAGAGTTTACATCTGCCGGAACAAATGCAGGTAGCTGCGGCTGACCGGCAGTACTTCCTTGCGGCCCTTGAGGTGGATGTCGGCGGTTTCGTTGTCGCCACGCGTCACGTGGCTGATCGCGCGCAGGTTGACGACGACCGATCGATGCACCTGAGCGAATTGCCCGGTATCGAGTTGAGCGACCAACTCCTTGAGTGGAATACGGACCAGCGCCTCGCCGGGCTGGCCGGCGTCGCCGCGCCAGGCGATCAAAGTATACTTTGTATCGGAGCGCAGGAAGTCGATCTCGTCGACCGGGATCAGGCGCAAGGTCTGCCCGACCTGGGCGCGGATCCAGCGCAGCGGCGCCGGCGTCGCGCCGCGCTGCAGCTGCGCGGCAAGCTGTTGCAGCAGCGCTTCTGTATTCAGCGCGGGCTGCGCCGCCTGCAGGCGCTCCTTCAGGCGCGCAACGGTCTCGGCCAGGCGCGCCGGCTCGACCGGCTTGACCAGATAGTCGAGCACGCCTTCGGCGAACGCCTGCACCGCGTACTGATCGTAGGCCGTGACGAACACCAGATGCGCGCGGCGGCCGATGATGTGTGCCGCTTCGACGCCCGATACGCCGGGCATGTGCACGTCGAGGAAACAGATGTCAGGATGCCGCGCCTCGAAATGCCTGACCGCCTCGCGGCCGTTGCGCGCCTGCGCGACGACTTCAAGTTCCGGCCAGACCTGTGCCAGCTGGCGCGTCAGCGCCTCGCGCAGCAGCGGCTCGTCGTCGGCGATCAGCGCGGTCGGTCGTGTACCCATCAGCCATATGCTCCACGAGCGGGAAATTCGAGTTCGGCGCAGACGCCGTGCGGCTGCGCTTCGGTCAAGCTCAGCTGGGCCTCGTCGCCGAAGACAAGCTTGAGGCGCTCGCGCAAGGTCGTCAGACCAGTGCCCAGTCCATTGCCAGGCTGCTGCAGGCCGACTCCGGTGTCGCGCACGCGCACGCGGCAGCGCCCGTCGATTTTCTCCACGTCGATGTCGATGCGGCCGCCTTCTTCGCCTGGATCGATGCCGTGCTTGACCGCGTTTTCCACGAGCGTCAGCAGCGTCATCGGCGGACAGCGCAGTGCGCGTGTCGTTTCGTCGACATTGAGCGCGAATTGCAGGCGATCGGGCATGCGCATGTGCATCAGTTCCAGATAAGCCTGGACCAGCTGCAGCTCCTGGCCGAGCGTCGTCGACGGCTCGTGCAGGCGCGGCACGGCGGCGCGCAGATAGGCGATCAGGCTGCGCAGCACGGCCGAGGCCTGCGGTGATCCGGCATCGACGAGCGCCTGCACGTTGGCCAGTGTGTTGAACAGGAAATGCGGCGCGACCTGGGCTTGCAGCAGGTGCAGGCGCGCGTCCGACGCCTGGCGTTCGAGTTCGCTGCGTTCGAGGTCGAAGGCGAGCGCCTGGTGACGGGCCAGCGCATCTTTTTGCCGGACCAGTGCGGCCAGCGCTGCCCAGGGGGCGAGCAGCAGGAACACCATGCTCAGGCCGGCAAAGCCGTCGAGCCGATCCTTGTCGGCCCAGAATGGCGGCGCGCCTGCCTTGGTCGAAAGCACATAGATCACGAACGTGGCCAGCGGCATCGCCACGGCAACTCCGAGCACCTGCAGCACCCAGCGCGCGAGCCAGTCCGGCAGTCGTCTCGGCCATTGCTCGAACAGTCCGAACGCGAGCATCGCAACGAACCCGAGCGTCAGCGTGCGCAGCAACAGGGATGGCAGCCCTGACTTCCAGCCAACCGCCAGTGGCAGCGTGACGACAATCGATGCAATCAGCGTAAAACGCACGCGCCGCCAGTTCAGCAGCAACGCCAGGCCACGCGGTTTTGCCGGAAGAGCGGAGGCGGACATGCTGCGAGGATAATCCATCAGGCGCCACCAAGTGCCGTCGTCGCGCCGGCGCCCCGTGCTTTTTGGTGCCCGCTGGCAATTCGCATTCCCTACTTCCCGATGGATTGTCAGGCAGCGGCTACGCCGCCTTTGCGGCGTGCCGTGGTGCGGCGGACGCGCCACAGCCAAAAGATCATCAATACAAGCGGTGCCACGCCGAGCACGACGAGAACCAGCGATCCATGCATGAAGGCGGGCATTACCTTCTGCTGCCCGATGAAAAACGAACCCGTGGCGAAGAACAGCGCGAAGCACATGCGCCACAGATGCCGCGCGATGCGCGACGCGCCGGAAATTCCGCCGCGCAGGATCATCCGCCAATCGCCGATGGCGGCGAGCGTCACGATTGAACCCAACACAAAATAGAGCGGGAACGGATATCCGAGAAACCGGCCATTCGGACTCCTGCTTGCCAGCAGACCGAGGATCAATTCACCGGCCGCGCAGCCGACGGCAACGAGCAACGCGAATTTTTCGAAGCGGCCGAGCGTTCCCTCCGGTCGCTTGACGGTCGCCCAGGCGCTCGCCACGAGGTACATGGCAAAAATGCTGCCCAGAATCGTGCCGGGCTGCCTGAGAACGGACAGCACCGTCGCGAATGCGCCCATGACCAGCATGGCGACAAGGAACGCTGTCCCAAACTTGCGATGCAGGCGCTCTCCCTTGGCCACAGACAATGCCGCAGCGCCGGCGAGGATGGCGGCGCAGCCCGCAGCCACGTGAAGAATCAGGAACAGCGTCGCCAGCGCGCCGCCCGAAAATCCAGTCTGAGCAATCACGACTCCTCCTTTGCGCCCCGCCCGGCGGACTCCTCGGAGCGTCGCCACGCGCGCGTCTTGCAAGTTTGCTTGACGAGTGTGCGCACGTCTGCGCGCAGCGCAAAGCGGCTTGCGACAAACGACGAGTCCGCGGCTTCGGGGCGCGCTGACAGACGACGAACGGCGCCGAACTTCTACCCGCGCGCACGATGCTGCGATGACATCAAGCCCTCCCCTTCAAGGGGAGGGTTCTGTGGGATGGTGTTCACGCGTGTCTGCCAGGGTTTCCGCGAAACGGTGTAGCGATTCCGTACGACCAGGCGTACGCGCGTGAAGCCCTCCCCTGGGGGAGGGTTGGGTGGGGATGGTGTTGACGAGCGTCTGCCAGGATTTCCGCGGAAACGGCGCGGCGATTCCCTGCGAGCGGGCGTGCGCGCGCCTTACCCCTCAGCCGCATCCGCGAACCGATAACCGACCCCAACCTCAGTCAGCAGCAGCCGCGGACGCGCTGGATCGGCTTCGATCTTGTGGCGCAGCGCGCGCATGTAGATGCGCAGGTATTGTGGCGACTCGACGTGGGATGCGCCCCATACTTCGCGCAGCAACTGCCGGTGCGTCATGACCTTGCCGCGATGCTGGACCAGCGTCGTCAGCAGTTTGTATTCGATTGGCGTGAGGTGGATGTCGGCGCCGTCGTGTTGCACGCGCCGCGCGGCGAAGTCGACGACGAGGTTGCCGATCGAGACGCGTGCCGGCGCCTCGGTGGCATCGTGATTGGCGATGTGGCGCTGAGCGACGCGCAGGCGGGCGAGCAGTTCACCGATGCCGAACGGCTTGGTCAGGTAATCGTCGGCGCCGAGGTCGAGCGCCGCGACCTTGTCGGTCTCCTGGCTGCGCGCCGACAGCACGAGGATCGGACGCCTGTACCAGCCGCGCAGGCGCGCGATCACGTCCAGTCCGGAAATATCGGGCAGACCGAGATCGACGACGATGATATCGGGCTGCCGCAGCGCAGCCAGACGCAGCCCTTCGGTTCCGGTTCCGGCGATCTCGAGCGCGTAGTCATGCGTTTCGAGCGCCACGCCGAGGAATCGCTGGATCTGCGGATCGTCCTCGATCACGAGGATGTTCGCGACCGGCACCTTCACGGCGGAGAGGCTTCCGAGTCGAGCGGCAGGCTGAAGCGGAACTCGGCGCCGCCCCCAGCAAGGTTGCGCGCGCTGATTTCGCCTCCGTGCGCTTCGACGATCGTCTTGCAGATCGCCAGCCCGAGGCCGAAGCCGCTTTGCGCGGGTTCCTCCTGGGCGCGATGGAACTTCTCGAACACGCGCTGTTCCTCGCCGGGCGGGAGCCCCGGCCCGCGGTCCGCGACCGCGATCTCGATCACGGCCGGCCAGGCCCGTGCGCTGATCCGGATCGGCGTCCCCGGGGGCGTATGCTTTTGTGCATTCTCCACAAGGTTGAAAAGTACCTGATCGATCATGACCTCGTCGCATGGCACGAGCGGCAGGTCGGCCGGCAGGTCGAGCGCGACCTCGCGGCCGGCCAGCGCGTCGTGCAATCGATGCAGCACGGCGCCGATCAGCTCGTCGATCGCGACGGGCTGGCGCTTGAGCTGCACCGGTCCCGAAGTAAGGCGCGTGAGGTCGAGCAGGTTGTCGACCAGCCGGTGCAGCCGCTGCGCCTCGTCGAGCACCGCGCGCAACAAGCTGCGCCGGCGTTCCTCGTCAAGCGCCGCGGATGCCTTGTCGAGCAACGTCGAGCTCGCGCCGATGATGCTCGCCAGTGGGGTGCGGAAGTCGTGCGAGATCGACGACAGCAGGATGTTGCGCAGTTTTTCCGAGGCAACCTGTGTGTCCGCCGCGTGTGCGGCCTGCGCCAGTTGCACGCGTTCCATGGCGACTGCGGCCTGGGTCACGAACGATTCGAGCAGGTGCATCTGCTCGGGGATCTCGAGCTGGCGCGGATCCTTCGGGCGCAGCGCGAGCACGCCGATGCAGCGCCGCAGGGCGTTGAGCGGCAGGTAGATCGCATCGGCGCTGGCCAGCGTGTCGGTATTGCGGCCGGCTTTCTGGCGGTGATCGAAGGCCCATTGGGCAATGCCCAGATCGTTGCCCGGAACCGGATAGCGCGTCAGGCTCGTGTTCGCGGCGCCGCGAGCGCAGAAGTTGGCGGGGTCGAGCAGCCGACCCTCGCCGTCGGGCAGCAGAACGGCGGCTTCGCCGTCGAAGATCGCCAGCGCATGCCGGCACAGGATCGCGCCGAGTTCGCCGAGGTCGCGATTCTGCGCGAGCTCCCGGCTCAGCGCGTAGAGTTCGCCGCTGCGGCGTTCGCGCTGGCGTGCCACCGACGCCTGCCGGCGGCCGCGCGCAGCAAGATTGCTGATGACCAGGCCGGTAGCGAGCATGACCGCGAACGTGATCAGGTATTGCGCATCTGAAACTGCGAATGAATAAACCGGCGGCACGAACAGGAAATCGAACAGGCTCACGCTCAGAACGCTGGCAACGACCGAGGGACCGCGTCCGAAACGGAATGCCACCAGGACCGTGCCGAGCAGATAGAGCATTACCAGGTTCGTTCGCTCGATGTACTCGTTGAGTACGAAGCACGCCAGCGTAATCGCGACGACGACCGCGATTCCTTTCGCATAGGCCGGCCACTTGCTCGAACGCGTCGGCAGTCGCGGCGGCGTGGTGACCTCCGCGCCTTCTTCGCCGGTGATGACGTAAACGTCGATGTCGCCGCTGTGGCTGATGATCTCGTCGACCAGCGAGGGAGAAACGCGACTGCGCCAGCCGCTGCGGCTCGGCTTGCCGCAGATGATCTTGCTGACGTTGCGCCGCCGCGCGAACGCGAGCAGTTCCGCGGCGACGCTCTCGCCACTGAGGTTTGCGGTCTCGGCGCCGAGGCTGCCGGCGAGTTTCAGCGTCTGCAGCACGCGGTCGCGCGCGTCCTTGGACAGGCGCACCAGACTGGGCGTTTCGACATAGACGGCAAGCCACTCGGCGTGCAGCGCGGTGGCAAGCCGTCGCGCCGAGCGCACCAGCCGCGCCGACAGCGGGTCGGGTCCGACGCAGACGAGCACACGCTCGCCGGCCGGCCAGGTCGCGCCGATCGCATGGCGTTCCCGGTACTCGCGCATCGAGTCGTCGACGCGATCCGCGGTCGCGCGCAGCGCGAGCTGGCGCAGCGCGATCAGGTTGCCCTTGCGGAAAAAGGACTCGAGCGCGTGTTTGGCCTTGTCTTCGACGTATACCTTGCCTTCGTGCAGGCGTTGCAGCAGATCCTCGGGGGCAAGGTCGACCAGCTCGATTTCGTCGGCCGCGTCGAACACCTTGTCCGGCACGGTTTCTCGAACCTGCACGCCGGTGATCTGGGCAACGACGTCATTGAGGCTTTCCAGGTGCTGGACGTTGACCGTCGTGCAGACATCGATGCCGGCGTCGAGCAGTTCCTCGATGTCCATCCAGCGCTTCGGATGGCGTGCGCCGGGATGGTTGCTGTGCGCGAGCTCGTCGACCAGGATCGTGTGCGGACGTCGCCGCAGCGCGGCGTCGAGATCGAACTCGTTGAGCCCGATGCCACGATGTTCGAGCTTCTGCGGCGGAAGTATTTCAAGACCCGCAAGCAGCGCCTCGGTCTCTGGTCGGCCGTGCAGCTCGACGTAGCCGACGATGACATCGACGCCATCGGCCTTGAGCTTGCGCGCCGCTTCGAGCATCGCGTAGCTCTTGCCGACGCCCGGTGCAGATCCGAAAAAAACCTTCAGCCGCCCGCGTTGCCCGCGCGCTTCTTCCTCGCGCACGCGCGCGAGCAGCGCATCAGGATCGGGGCGGGCGTCGGGCGCGTTTGCGGCCATGCACTATTGTCGCATGCTCGCGAGGAACACCATCCCATGGGCCTTGGATGCGACATCCATGGGGGCGGCTGTGATTGGAACGAGGCCACTCCGGGCCCGTGCCAACATGAAAGGCGTTGGGATTCAGGGGCGCGGCATAAAGATCACGTAAACAGGTGCCCGGCGCTTAAAGCCCTCCCGGGGAGGGTTGGGTGGGGATCGCGTTCAAGCGTCGGACGTCCGGGATCAAATCGAAAAAACCCATCCCCCTCCCGGCCTCCGCTTGAAGGCCGAGGAGAAGTGGCATCAGCGCGACGGCCGGTCGAGCCAGACCTCAAGGCCCTGCGTGTTGAGTTCGATGTCCATCGCCAGCAGTTCGCGCACGCGGTCGGCACCGAGTGCGCAACCGTGGAGTCGCGCACGGCCGATGTACATACCGGCCAAGTCGGCAGCGATCAGCGCATGACGGTCCGGATCGGCGGCGTGGTTCCGCGCGATTGCGACCATCGCATGGATCTGCAGATGCAGGTCGGCGGCAAGACGTTCCACTTCAGTCACGCGGCTGTAGTGAGTCAGGAACATCTGTTGCGGCCTGAAACCCAGCATGCGGTCGATCGAAGCGTGCAGCGCTTCGGGCTCGAACTGGACCGGCGTCGATGTCGGCAGGATGAACGCGCCGTTGTCGGTATCGAATTCGCGGTACGACAGTCCGAACGTATCGCCAGGGAAGAATGCCTGGCTGCGTGCATCCCAGATGCACATGTGATGGCGCGCGTGGCCCGGCGTGTCGATGCACAGCAACTCGCGGCCGGCCAGGTCGACGCGATACTCGTCATTCGCCGTGATGATGCGCTCGGCCGGAATCGGCACGAGATCGCCGTAGCTCGCGCGTACTTCGTCCGCACCGTACACCGCGGTCGCACCGGCAATCAGCGCACTTGGATCGACCATGTGGCGCACGCCGCGCGGATGAATGACCGC
>DASSGP010000003.1:0-5402 GCA_035693405.1 Rudaea sp.
AACGAGTGGACCGCGCACGAAATGGGTCGCCTGCGCGTGAATCCGGGAACGCACGACCACCTGGCCAAGCTGCTGGCGCTCGCCTGCATCGTGTCGGACCCGTGGCGCTATCGCATCCGGCTTCCCGAACCGCACTACGACGACGCCGTCGCCGTGCTCGACCTGCCTGCACCGCTGGACCTGCACATGGCCGCGCGGCTCGCCGGTATCGACGACGCGCAACTGCGGCATCTCAATCCCGGCTTCGTGCGCTCGCGCATGCCGGCCGACGGTCCGTTTCGCCTGGTGATCCCGGCAAGCAGCCGGCTGGCCGTCGAGCAGACACTCGGAAAACTGCCGCAGTACGTCTGGCGCGACTGGCACGAAGCCGTGCTCAAGCAAGCCGAGACGATTACGATCTTCGCCATGCTCGACGACCTGGACCCGAGCGCGCTCGCCGCAATCAACGGCGTTGCGCCGGACGCGGCGCTCGCTCCCGGAACGCGTTTGCTGCTACCGGGACCGGCCAGAGACACGGACCTCGCCGCTGCGGTCCCGGTTCCGCCGGTCGCCTACACGGTAGCGCTCGAGTTGCCGGGCACGGTCGTCGTCCATGCCGGCGACACTGTCTGGGACATCGCCCATCGTTACGGACTGCACGTCGACGATTTGCTGCGCTGGAACGGCCTTACCCGCAACACTACACTGCGCCTGGGCCAACGCCTGCTTCTAATCGCGCCCCAGCAGCAGACGAGCCAGACTGAAGCGCCAACCTGATCTCGGCTAAACTTGCGCTCCGCCGCGCGGCCGCGCGGGTCAACGTATATCTTCTCGCGGAGGCACCATGGGATTTCTGCACGGCAAACGCGCCCTCATCACCGGCATCATCAGCCAGCGCTCGATTGCCTGGGGGATAGCCAATGCAATGCACCGCGAGGGCGCGCAACTCGCATTCACCTACGTCAACGACAAACTCAAGGATCGCGTCGACGAAGCCGCCAACACATTCGGCTCGAATATCGTGCTGCCATGCGACGTCAGCAGCGACGAGCAGATCGCGCAGCTGTTCGACAGTCTCGGCAAGCACTGGGACGGTCTGGACATCCTCGTCCACTCGATAGGGTTCGCACCGCGCGACGCGCTCGAGGGCGAATTCCTCGAAGGCCTTACTCGCGAAAGCTATCGAATCGCGCACGACATTTCGGCTTACAGTCTGCCGGCGATGGCGAAGGCGGCGCGGCCGCTGATGAAGGGCCGGGGCGGCGCGATCCTGACGCTTACGTATCTCGGTGCCGACCGTGCCCTGGCCAACTACAACGTCATGGGCCTGGCCAAGGCCAGTCTCGAAGCATCGGTGCGCTATCTGGCGTTCAACCTCGGACCCGAAGGCACGCGCGTCAATGCCATCTCTGCCGGCCCGATCAAGACGCTGGCAGCCGCCGGCATCGCAAACTTCCGCAAGATGCTCGACCACGTCGAGTCCAATGCGCCACTGCGGCGCAGCGTCAGCATCGATGAAGTCGGCAACGCGGCTGCATTCCTGTGCTCGGACCTGGCCTCGGGAATCACCGGCGAGATCACGTATGTCGATGCCGGGTACAACACGCTGGGAATGACGGGAATCTGATGAAACAGGGACCACGGGCTAGGGACCAGGGGCTAGCGACAGCCCGCCCCTGCTCTACTGCAACCTGTCTTCCGCGATCTTTATCTTCGCGCTCTTGCGCAGACTGTCGATGAAGCCGCGCACCGCATCGTTGCCCATGCTCTGGGCGAGCTGATTGCGGGCCGCTTCGCGGGATTTCGCGTCGAGCTTGGCCGGATCGGCGTCATTGACCGCATCGAGCGACACCAGCGCATAGGCATCGTTGGCCAACGTGACCTGCCCGTTCGACGGCTTGCCTTCCTGCGGCCGCGGCAGCTTGAACACTTCAGCCACGAGCGCCTGGTCGAGGTTGGCGGCGTTGCGGCCGATATCCTTTTCCGCGGTCACCTTCGCCTTGAGCGATTCGGCGACCTGTTCGAGCGTCTCGCCCTTCTGCACACGTTCGAACAATACGCCGGCCTGCTCCCGCGCCTGTTGCGCCAGTTGCTGCTCGCCGAGTCTCTTGCGAATCTGTTCACGAACCTCGTCCAGGGTCTTAGGCACCGATTTCTCGTGCTGGTCGACGCGGATCAGCACGATATGGTTCGGTCCGAGTTCGATCGGATCAGAAGTGTTGCCCTCGGTCAGCACGGCGGGCGAAAACGCCGCCTTGACGACAGCCGCGTTCGCGGCGATGCCAGTGCCGCCGGTACGCGCGAACAATGGGGCTTTCTGGACTTCCAGACCCAGGTCCTTCGCCGCCGAGGCCAGTGCGGTCGGATCCTGATAAATCGCGTCGGTAAGCTTGCCGGAAACTTCGCTGTAGACGCGCTCACGCTCGGAATCGACATACTGCTTGGCCAATTCCGTCTTGACGTCGTCGAAGCTGCGCACTTTCTCCGGCCGCACGTCGCGCAGCTGGATGATGTGGTAGCCCTCTTCGGTCTTGACCGGATCGGAGATATCGCCCTTGTTCAGACCGAACAGCGCGCTTTCGAACGCAGGATCCGTAACGCCCTTTTCGAGCCAGCCAAGATCGCCGCCCTGCGACTTCGAACCGACGTCGGCCGAATCGGCCTTGGCCAACGCGGCGAAATCCTTGCCGGACTTGGCCTCGGCCGCGATCGCCTGTGCCTTCTCGAGCGCCGTCTTCTGCGCAGCGGCATCGGCGTTGGCGTCGACCTTCACGAGGATGTGCGAGGCAAGCCGCTGCTCGGGTGTGAGAAAGCGCGCCTTCTGTTCCTCGTAGCGCTTCTTCAGCGTCTCGTCGTCGGGCTTTGCGTCGGACTGCATCTTCGCCGCGTCGAGTTCGACGTAGTCGAGCGACACTTTTTCCGCGGTCATGAATTCGTCGCCATGCGCCTTGTAGTACGCGTCGATGTCGGCGTCGGCGACCTTCGGGTCGGCCGTCGGCTTTTCGAACTTGACGTAGCGGAAATCGCGGGTCTGGTCGCGCAGGCGGACATAGGCATTGACTTCCGCGTCGGTCACCACGGCGCTGCGCGCCAGTTCCGCCGGTACCTGCCGAATCGCCAGATCATGGCGTATCTGTTCCTGGTACCACTCGGCGGATTTCTGGTTGGCGCCCAGCACCATGCGATAGCGTTCCTTGTCGAATTTGCCGTCGACCTGGAAATTCGGATCTTGCATGATCGTTTCCTGGATCCGCGTCGGAGTAACCGTCGCGCCGAGCTTCTCGTTCGCGTCCAGGATCAGCTGTTCGTCGACGAGCCGGTCGAGCAGTTCGCGCTTGCGCTGCGCGGTGTCGAACTCGAGCGCATTGAACTGCTTGCCGTACATGCGTTGCATCTGCGAACGGTACTGGTTGTAGCGGTCGCGAAACTCGTCCTGGGAAATCTCGCGGCCGTTCACGCTCGCAACGAACGTCTCGGTCTGCGGGTTCATGTAGGACTGGATGCCGAAGAAGCCGCCGAAGATGATGACGATGACGCCAAGTACGATCTTGGCGATCAGGCCGGAGAATTTTTCGTGGAGTGTCTGCAACATGAGTAGGCGTTCCGAAACCCTGGTTCGTTGGCCGCGTCAACGCACGGCGAGGAATCGATATTCGTATACTTTCCAGCAATTCCAATATTCGAAAAAAAAGGGCGCCCATTACGGCGCCCTTCCAGATCGTGGCGGAGTGGACGGGACTCGAACCCGCGACCCCCGGCGTGACAGGCCGGTATTCTAACCAGCTGAACTACCACTCCGCGTTCTCTGAGCTGCAAGCGCGCCAACACCGGCCGTGCTTTGATGCGGAGAACTCAAGAGGTCCGGCAGTACCTGCGCCGGACCTGTTGAGCGGAAACTTCCCGCAATCGGTGACTGGTGGGTGCTGAGGGGTTCGAACCCCCGACCCTCGCCTTGTAAGGGCGACGCTCTACCGCTGAGCTAAGCACCCCTACGCCCGTATTGGGCGAAAGCGCGTTAGTTTATGGCATCCTTGAGCGCTTTGCCAGCCTTGAATGACGGATTCTTCGAGGCCTTGATCTTGATCTGTGCGCCGGTGCGCGGATTGCGGCCAGTGCGCGCGGCGCGCTTGCGCACGACAAACGTGCCGAAGCCGACCAACGCAACAGTCTCGCCCTTCTTCAACGCTTTCTTCACCGTCTCCATGAATGCTTCGACGGCCTTGGCGCCGTCAACCTTGGTCAGGCCGGCGGCATCCGACACAGCACTAACGAAATCAGCTTTGTTCATTATGTCTCTCCCGAGCGAAATCTGCGACCGCAACGCGTGGCGAATTCTGCGAAGCAGGTAATTTATGCATTTGCGAGCTGTCTTTGGTACTGCCTCGCTACCCCGCGATCGCCTGGACTCGTCGTCACCCGGATCGCGGCGCAGACTTTATACCAGCCCACCCTATCCGGCGCAACCTCAAGCGTGGCGCGGCCTGCAGACAATTTCGAATCGCACTCGAACGAGAAAAATCCGGCACGCTGCACTTGACACGCTGGTTGGGAATTTGCATGCCTTGCTCAAACGAAATGGCGATGGCGGGAGCGCTGCGCGGCGACCGCGCCCGTTTCAACCGGATCAGCTTTTCGCTCAAAGCGCGACCTTCTCCCGCTTGCGGGAGAAGGTCAGAACCGAGGGAAAACCTGCGACGGCTTGCGCCGCCCTGATACTTCAGTGCGGACGCACCGGCGTGATGTCGGTCGGCGCGGCGGGCGCCGGCTCCGATGCAACTTTTGGCTCTTCCTGTACTTTTCCACTTTGTGGCGTAAGCGGACGCTCGAGCGCGATGTCGAGAACCTCGTCGATCCAGCGCACCGGGCGGATGCTCAGCGACTCGGTCACGTTCTTCGGAATCTCGGCCAGATCCTTCACGTTCTCGTCCGGGATGATCACGGTCTCGATGCCGCCGCGGTGAGCTGCCAGCAGCTTTTCCTTCAGTCCGCCGATCGGCAACACCCGTCCGCGCAACGTGATTTCGCCGGTCATTGCAACTTCCGAACGCACCGGAACCTTGGTCAGGGCCGAGACCAGGGCCGTGCACATCGCGATACCCGCACTCGGGCCGTCTTTCGGCGTCGCGCCCTCGGGAACGTGGATGTGCAGATCGTGCTTCTGGTGGAAATCCGGATCGATGCCAAGCCGCTCCGCGCGCGCGCGCACGACCGACAACGCGGCATGAATCGATTCCTGCATGACGTCGCCGAGCTGGCCGGTATGGATCAACTTGCCCTTGCCGGGCACGACCGTGGCCTCGATGCTGAGCAGGTCGCCGCCGACCTGGGTCCAGGCCAGGCCCGTGACCAAGCCGATCTCGTTCTGCAGTTCAGCGCGTCCGTAAGTAAACTTGCGCACGCCGAGATAGTGCTCGAGATTCTTG
>DASSGP010000004.1:0-2523 GCA_035693405.1 Rudaea sp.
GAAGTTCAAGAGCGAAAAGGAAAAGTACGGCTACATGGTCGGCATGGATGTCGCCCGCAGCATCGGCCAGATCAAGGACGAGGTCGACACCGCCGCCGTGATCCAGGCGCTGCAGGCCTCGCTCAAGGGTGACAAGACCACCTTGACCGACGCCGAAGCCGTCGCCGTGCGCCAGGAGTTCATGCAGAAGCTCCAGGGACGGCAGGTGGCGAAGATGAAGGACGAGGCTGACAAGAACCAGAAGGAAGGCGATGCGTTCCTCGCCAAGAACAAGGACAAGCCGGGCGTGAAAGTCACCGCATCGGGTCTGCAGTACGAAGTCGTCAAGCAGGGCACCGGTCCGAAGCCGAAGGCGACCGACATCGTCAAGGTCGACTACACCGGCACGAAGATCGACGGCACCAAGTTCGACAGTTCTGTCGATCGCGGCCAGCCGGCCACGTTCCCGTTGAACCAGGTTGTCCCGGGCTGGACCGAAGGCCTGCAGTTGATGCCGGTTGGCTCGGAGTACAAGTTCTACATTCCGGGCAAGCTCGCGTACGGCGAGCGCGGTCCGGCGCAGATCGGCCCGAACGCGACCCTGGTCTTCAGCGTCAAGCTGATCAGCATCGAGCCGCCGGCGGCCGACGCCAAGGCTGACGCTCCGAAGATCGTGCCGCCGGCTGAGAAGCACTGATCCGGTCAGGCAGCATGAGCAAGCACAAAAGGCGCGGATTCCGCGCCTTTTGTCTGTCGGGGCAGGGAAATCTTCTGTCCGTTCGTGCTGAGCCCTTCGCCAAGCTCAGGACAGGCTGCGCTCGCGTAGCGAGCGAAGTCGCCGGGCAGGAGCCCAAGTGCCGCGAAGGCCATGGATGACCGCGAGCGGCCGAAGCACCTGGACGGCCCTTCGACTTCGGCCTGCTATGGGCAGGATGCCCGAGTGCCGCGGAGCCATGGATGGCCGAGAGCGGCCGACCTACGCTCAAGGCGAACGGATTTTGGGATTGATCCAGTACAAATTCTTCCTCAACGTGACCTTGCCCCGCGCCGACCACTACAATGCGCGTTCCGCGCGCTGGCGCGGATTTCCCTGCTGACAACTGACATATGCACATCACGATTTTCGGCACGGGCTACGTCGGCCTGGTCACCGGGGCCTGCCTCGCCGAAGTAGGCAACGACGTTGTCTGCATCGATGTCGATGCGGCCAAGATCGCACGGCTCGAGGCCGGTGAGATCCCGATCTTCGAGCCGGGTCTCGAAGAAGTCGTCGCCGAAAACCGCGCGACCGGGCGCCTGCGCTTCACGACCGATGCGGTCGCGGCGATCGCCCATGCGCAGATGCTGTTCATCGCCGTCGGCACGCCGCCGGACGAGGACGGCAGCGCCGACCTGTCGCATGTGCTCGCCGTCGCTCGCACGATCGGCAAGAACATTCGCGACTATTCGATCGTCGTGAACAAATCCACGGTTCCGGTCGGCACCGCCGCCATGGTGCAGCAGGCAATCGCCGCGGAGCTGGCCGAGCGCAAGGCCGACATCGGGTTCGACGTCGTCTCGAATCCGGAATTCCTCAAGGAAGGCGACGCGGTCAAGGACTGCATGCGGCCGGACCGTATCGTGATCGGTTCGGGGAGCGCGCGCGCGATCGAACAGCTCAAGAACCTCTACGCCCCGTTCAACCGCAACCACGAACGGCTCGTGCTGATGGATGTGCGGTCGGCCGAACTGACGAAGTACGCCGCCAATGCGATGCTGGCGACGAAGATCAGTTTCATGAACGAGATGGCGAACATCGCCGAGCGCGTCGGCGCCGATATCGAACTCGTGCGTCACGGCATCGGCTCGGATCCACGCATTGGCTATTCGTTCATCTATCCGGGCGCGGGATACGGGGGTTCGTGCTTTCCAAAAGACGTGCGCGCGCTCGAATACACGGCGCGCCAGCACGGCTATGAAGCCAGGTTGCTGACTGCCGTCGAAGCAGTCAACGACGAACAGAAAGGCAAGTTGTTCGAACTGATCCAGCGCCATTTCGGCGGCGAGCTGCGCGGCAAGACAATTGCTGTCTGGGGGCTGGCGTTCAAGCCGAACACGGACGACATGCGCGAGGCATCGAGCCGGCGCTTGCTGGAGCAGCTTTGGGACGCCGGCGCGAGCGTTCGCGCTTACGACCCTGAAGCGCGAGCCGAGGCACAGCGCATCTACGGCGCTCGCGCGGACCTGGTCCTGTGCGATGACGCACAGGCTGCCCTGCAGGGAGCTGATGCACTGACGGTCGTCACCGAATGGAAGGCGTTCTGGAGCGCCGACCTGGCGCGCATCCGAGCGTCGCTGCGCACGCCGGTGATCTTTGACGGCCGAAACATCTATGAGCCGGCGGCGGTGGAAGCGGCCGGCATTGCCTACTACGGTATCGGCCGCGGCCGCAGCGTGCAGGGCACGCCGCGTTGAACCGCCGGAGCATTCGATGACATTCGCGTTGACCCTCGATCAGACAAGGATTGCGGTCGTTGGTCTGGGCTATGTCGGCCTTCCGCTCGC
>DASSGP010000005.1:0-9679 GCA_035693405.1 Rudaea sp.
GGCTGGAGCCTGTCGGGCATCGTCGAACATGCGCAGAGCACCCCCGTCGTCGGCAGCGACACGAGCGACACGCGCTGGTGGCTGTTCCTGCGCTACGAATTCGGCGGCGGCGGCGCATTCCGCCCATTCGACGATTCGGCCGCGGCGAATGCCGCATGGATCGATCGAGCACTGCATGAGCCGGTCACTGGTCATGCACGCAACGTCGATACCTACGTCACGAAGGGCAAGACCACCACGACAACGACGCTCGGATCGAAGCAGTACAGTGCGCGCGTTCCGACCGCTCGCGATGACGCCGTCAGTGTCGTCGAAGGCTCGAGTGCCACCGCGATCGACGTGCTCGGCAATGATACCGATCCGGACAACAACGCCCTCGTCGTCAGCGCCGCGGGTCCGGCCGCCCACGGCACCGTGCAGGTTGCCACGGGCCAGGTTCAGTACACGCCGACGGCGGGCTATACCGGAACCGATACATTTCCCTACACGATCACCAACAGTAAGGGCCTGTCTGCAAGCGCCACGGTGCATGTCACGGTCACATCGGGCACACCGCCACCGAACTCCGGCGGACCGGTCGCGCGCGATGACACGACAACGACGCCCTTTGCGCAACCGGTGACCGTTGCCGTGCTCGGCAACGACAGCGACCCGAACGGCTATCCGTTGACGGTGACCGCGGCGACGACGCCCGCGCATGGTTCATCGCATGTCAATGGCGACGGCACCATCACCTACACGCCCAATGCGACCTTCACCGGCAGCGATCGCTTCACGTATTCGATCGACAACGCCCACGGCGGAACCGCCAGTGCGAACGTCACGATCGTCGTGCAGCCGCCGGCCCCCCCGCAGGCGCGCGACGATAGCGCGACCACCGCGTACGGGAATGCGGTCGACATCGACGTGCTCGCGAATGACACCGATCCGGCCGGTTACCCATTGACCGTCAGTTCAGTTACGAGCCCGTCAAATGGCACCGCGATAATACTCACCAATGGAGCAGTCCGTTACCGGCCGGTCCTTGGATTCACCGGCAATGATACCTTCAGCTACACGGTGAGCGACGGCCACGGCGGCGTCGCCGGCGCCAACGTCGCGGTCACCGTGCTGCCGCAGTCCGGAACGTTCCGGGCGCGTGACGACAGCGCGACAACGGCGTATGCAACGCCGGTCACGATCGACGTGCTGGCGAACGATTCCGCGCCAACGGGCGCCAAGCTGACGATCAAGAACGTCACGACGCCGCAGCATGGCACCGCCGCGAACTCGCCTGCCGGCGTGGTCTACACGCCATCGGCTGCTTTCAACGGCGGCACCGACACCTTCGACTACACGGTCGGCGACGGCCTCGAGACGTTGACCGCCACAGTCACCGTCAAAGTACTTCCACCGGGCAACCCGGTCGCACAGAACGACCAGGCGACTACTGCGTTCGCCACTCCGGTCGTGGTCAACGTGCTCGCAAACGACAGCGACCCAAACCATTTTCCCCTGACCGTTTCATCAATATCTGCCGCACCGGCACACGGCATCGCCCAGATCAACGGCGACAACACGATCACCTACACACCCGCGTCGAACTATTCGGGCAGCGATAACTTTTCCTATGCGATATCGAACAACCACGGCGGAACCGCCAGTGCGAACGTGACGGTTACGGTGCAGGCCGCCCTGCCGCCGGTTGCGCGCGCCGACGGCGCGAGCACGGCGTACAACACGCCGGTCACGATCACGGTGCTGGCGAACGACAGCGATCCGAATGGACTCGTGCTCAGCATCGCGCCGACGCCGGCGCCGGCGCCGGCACATGGCTCGGCCCAGATCAACGCGAACAACACGATCACCTATACCCCCGCGCAGAACTATTCGGGCGCCGACAATTTCAACTACACGATCCGCAATACACAAGGGCTTACGGCCAGCGCAAGCGTCAGCGTCACTGTGCAGCCACCGCCGGGGCCAACGGCCAACAACGACAACGCCACGATCGTCTGGAATACGCAGACCCCGATCCCGGTCACTGCAAACGATGTCGACCCGGCCGGGATGGGCCTCACGGTGACGATCACTGTCCAGGCGGGCATTGGCAACGCCGTGGTGAACGGCACGTCGGTCGAGTACACGCCGCAACACAACTACGTTGGCGCGGACAGCTTCCAATACAAGATCACGGACATCAACAACAACTCCGCGACCGCGACAGTCACCTTGAACGTGTTGCCGCCACCGCCCGTGACCATCGGCAACTTCACGGCACAGTGCACGTCCGACGGCAGGCCGTGCCATATCTGCTTGTCGGACCACATTTCGAATCCAATCGAAATTTCCTACACCGTAAATGTGTCCCAGCCTGCGCTGGCGCCCGACAGCAGCGTAACGCCTCCGGCAATTTTCGGCATGTGTGCCAACGATGTCATCTACAGCATCGATACCGGACTGGCCGCGATGGATTCATTCAAGGTCACGGTATCCGATCCATATCACACGCAGCCGTCGGTCGCCACGGTAACCGTGGACGTTGCCGCGCCGTGATCAAAAATAGACCATGCTGAAAGCGTCCGTTGTAAACCTGCTGCGGCGTCTGCCAGGCCCACGCACGCTGAATTGGCCCGAGGGCGAGCGTTTCGTCGAGGCGTTCACGCACGGATCGCTCGTCGTCGAACTATACGCACCGGATGCAGTCGATCCCCAGAAGCCGCATACGCGCGACGAAGTCTACTTCGTGGTTTCGGGCAGTGGCGAATTCGTCGTCGCCGGCGAACGCACGCACTTCGTTGCCGGCGACGCGTTGTTCGTTGCCGCCGGCGCTGTGCATCGTTTCGAGAATTTCTCCACCGACTTCGTCGCCTGGGTCGTATTCTACGGTCCCGAAGGCGGCGAAAGGCCCGGCGAAACATGACCATCATGCGTCATCCACAGCGTACGCATTGCCTGAAAACCGCCCTCGCCTGCCTTGCGTTCTCATGTGCCGTCCCGACTGTCCTCGCCGCTGCGCCGGAGGCACCGGCTCCAGCAAGTGCGGAGCGCCAGCAGGACGTACGCGAGAAAGGCACGCAAGTCATGCCGTTCTCGCTCGATCAGACCTTGCACACGTTCGACAAGACCGATACGGGCGGCGTGCAGAGCGTCCGCGCACGCAATGCCGCAGTGGATCAGGTGGCCATGATCCGCTCCCACCTGGACTCGATCGCGCAGTCGTTCAACGCGCGCGACTTCAGCGCTCCGGCGCACATTCACGGCGCCGACATGCCCGGCATGGCGGAAATGAAGGCGGCAAAACCCGGCGAGCTGACGGTGCGTTATCGAGAACTGAACGATGGCGCTGAACTCGACTATGTCAGTCACTCGCCGACGATAATCGCCGCCATTCATCGCTGGTTCGACGCGCAGCTCGCCGACCACGGCCGTGATGCCGTCGCCCAGTAGTCCAAGCGCATGACCACGATCGTCACACAGGCGAGCATCCGCCGGCCGATCGCCGAAGTGTTCGACTATGTGACGACCCCCGCGCACTGGCTCGTCTGGCATCCCTCCTCGCTGGGGCTTTACGGCGCAACCGATCATTCGCTGCAGGTCGGCGAGGAAGTCACCGAGGAATTTCGCGTTGCCGGCCGCAAGGGCTCGGTCACGTGGAAAGTCGTCGCGCGCGACGCTCCGAATCGCTGGGCGATTGCCGGTGTCGTCGCTGCCGGCGGCAAGGGAACGATCACGTATACGCTGGCCGCCACGGCGGACGGTACTGCGTTTCGACGCGAATTCGACTACACGATGCCGAACTGGTTCGCCGCGTGGCTCGATCGCCTGTTCATCCGTCGTCGGATCGAAGCCGAGTCGGCGCTGGCTGTGAGCCGTCTCAAGCGAGCGCTCGAGACATGATGCGGGTGATCGTAGCGGGCCTGTTGCCGCTGGTGCTAATGGGTTGTGCAATGACACAGGTCGCCAGCGTCATGCACCCGACCATGTCCGGCGGCATCGTCCTGCGCCGCATCGACGGAACCGAACAGCACTGGACTCCGGACCGCTGCTCATCGGGTGACATCGCCCGCTTTGTCGGTTTCGATTTCCTGTCGACGCACGACGAAGGCCACCTGCGTGTCGTGCTCGAACCGATCGACGGACCGGCGGTCCGCTGGACCTACGTCGCCGGGAGCACGCAGGACCGGACCGTGCTCCGCCGCGCCGACTGTGCGAGACTCGATGTCGACGTGCAACCGACAGCCTGGGAAGTCAACGACGTGCGCGAGTTCGCCGGCTATGTCGACCTTCAATGCGACTTGCCCGGCGGCCTGCACATCGAAGGGCGCATCGCCGTCGACCACTGCCACTGACCGGACCGAAAACGATGAACAGCAACGACCTGGCGTTGGAAAATCGCGCCCTGATCGAACGCTTCTATCGCGCGTTCCAGCAGCGCGATGGCGCCGCGATGGCGGCCTGCTACCACGCCAACGCCGGCTTCCGCGATCCGGTCTTCGAACTCGAAGGCGCGCGCGTCGGCGCGATGTGGCAAATGCTGACGTCGCGCGGCGCCGATCTGCGCGTGGAATTCAGCAACGTATCGGCCGACGCAACCAGCGGCAGCGCCGATTGGCAGGCCTGGTACAAGTTCAGCGCCAGCGGACGACGGGTGCACAACATCATCAGCGCGCGCTTTCGCTTCGCCGAAGGCCTGATCATCGAGCATGTCGACACGTTCGACTTCTGGCGCTGGTCGCGCCAGGCGCTCGGTCCGATCGGAATGCTGCTGGGCTGGTCGCCGATGGTTCGCGGCAAGGTGCGAAGAGAAGCCGCACGCGCGCTCGACCGGTTCGTCGACGGCGCGAAGAGCACCTGAAGTTCAGCGGCTCCCTACTGCAGACCGTCGCCGAAGATCTGGTCCGATTCGTAGGCACCGGCATCGCAGACGCCGTAGCCGTTACCTTTGCCGGGGTCATCATGGCAACGCGGCGTCAACGTCAGGTCGCGAAAGCTGGCCACGAACGCGCTGGCGTCACAGTAATCGTTCAGCGGAGACTCGCGGCGCAGGCGATAGTCGCCGGCAGCGGCATTATTGAACAGTGAAGTTGCAGGAGCCGCGAAACGCGTGTGAGTTCCGTAAGCGTCCTTGCCCCCGGGGCCGTTGACGACGCAGTCGTCGGTGTAGGCGCCATAGGTGGTTATCGGATAGTAGGTGTCCTGAAATGCGCTGCTGTACACCGACAGCTGCGTGTTTTGTTGCGCGATGACGTCGATAGCCGCAACGTTCTGCGTCGAAGTCTGCCGGAGATTGCCCGCAAACGTCGAGTAGGCAATGCGCACATCCGCTTTTTTCGCGGCGTCGAGGAACTGCGTGCGTATCATCGCGCCGGTTTCATTTGGCATGTCGAAGCTCTGGTTGCCGGTGGCGAGCACGCCTTCGAAAAACAGCGTCGCGCTGTCGACGAAGGCCACGCTGCCGTCCAGCGCGACGTTGTCGCGCACGACCGTCTGCGCAATGTTCGCGAATGCGCCGGACTTCAGCGTAATTGCGCCGCCGACGGTGCCGTGCACCGCCCCGAGCCGGTTGTTGCTGATGCGCGAGCACTGACGACCGCTCGGGCACTGCAGCACGAGGCCGCCGGGATAGTCGCGCGCCATCGACACGGTCGCATTTGCGATCGCAGCGATGCCGGCGCCGGTAACCTCCGAAATGTTGCTGTCGACGATCAGTTCGTTGGCGATCAGCGCGGCAAATGACCCACTGAGGAAGATGCCGCCGCCAATCGCGCCGGCCGTGTTGTTGCTCACGCTGGCTCCGGTCGCGTCATAACGCGCGGCCACGGTGCCGAAACTGCCTACGAAGACCGCGCCGCCGAACGACGCGATGCCACCACCGGCATCATCGGCGCGGTTGTGATCGATCCGTACCTCGTCAGCCTCGATCCGGAGCTGGCCTGCCTCGAGGTAGACGCCACCTCCATGATACTGGGCGCGATTGTCGTGAATCTGCGTTCCGGCATCGAGTTCCACGACCGGCGCGCCGATGTCTCCATCGATATGGATTCCGCCGCCGCTGGCCGCTGCGTTGCCGTCGACGCTCGTGTTACCGATCGTCAGCGTCACGTTGTTCGTCACATAGATTCCGCCGCCGGAAGTTCCGTAGACACCGAAGGTGCCGCCGCCGTGCAGGCGCAGGCCATACAGCGTGACATATTGCTTCGTCGCCTCGACGGGAGCAATTCGCAACACCGTATCGACACCGTTGCCGCCGATGTCAGCCGCCGGCGCCGGACTCAGGTGCTGGCAGGAATCGTAGCCGCCCTCGATGACCAGCGATGCATCGCCGATCCACAGGACCTGATCGGCGTAGCTTCCCGTGTTCGCCACGAGGATCTGGTCCTCGACGGCGCCGTTCGCGGCTGCGGCGTCGATCGCTTCCTGAATCGTGGCGAAATCGCAGGTATCCTGGACCGTGTCGCCCACCTTGAAGGTGGCTGCCGAGACGGATCCTGCCGCCGCGCACGCGGCGAGAAAGAACATGGTACGCATGGCCTGGCTTTTCCGCGGGTGATTGGGACCCGCCTTCCACCTATCCACGCAATCTGGCCGAGGCAGCCATCATGGTCTTCTCCATAGGCCGCATCGGCTCGCGTCTCGTGATTTGGGCCGGCACTTGGTAGTCTTGCACCCATCACCCGCAGTTCCGATTCCCGAATGTCCACGTACCTGCCCGCCGGCACGCCAGAACGCGAGGTCTACACACCGTCGACTTTGACGCGACTGGTCAGGGAATTGCTCGAAGACACGTTCCCTCTGATCTGGCTCGAGGCGGAGATTTCGAACTTCTCGCGCCCCGCTTCGGGCCACCTTTACTTCAACCTCAAGGACGCACAGGCGCAGGTACGCTGCGCGATGTTCCGGCCAAAGAGCCAGTATCTTCGCTTCAAGCCCGCTGAAGGAGTGCGCGTGCTCGTGCGCGCCCGCGTAAGCCTGTACGAAGCGCGCGGCGAGTTCCAGCTCATCGTCGAGCACATGGAAGAAGCCGGCGAAGGCGCGTTGCTGCGCGCATTCGAACAACTCAAGGCGCGCCTCGCCGCCGAAGGACTGTTCGACGCTGCGCGCAAGCGGCCCCTGCCGGCGTTGCCGCAGCGCATCGGTGTCATCACGTCGCCGAGCGGCGCGGCAATCCGCGATGTCCTCAGCGTCATTTCACGAAGGTTCCCGCTCGCGGATATCGACGTCATGCCGGTGCCGGTACAGGGCAAGGATGCGCCGTCGGCAATCGCTATTATGATCGCGGCCGCATCGAAAGCACGGCGCCATGACGTTCTGCTGCTCACGCGCGGCGGCGGATCAATCGAGGACTTGTGGGCATTCAACGACGAAGCCGTGGCGCGCGCAATTGACGCCTGCAAGATCCCTGTCGTTTCTGCGGTGGGCCATGAAATCGACTTCACGATTGCCGATTTCGCCGCCGACCTGCGCGCACCGACACCGTCAGCGGCAGCCGAACTGCTGGTTCCTGATGCCGGCGAATTGCTGCGCCGGATCGAACGCGACCGCGCCCAGCTGAATTCATGCATGCGCCGGGCCCTGCGCTCGTTGTCCCAACGCACGGATCGCGCGCACGCGCGCCTGCGTTTGCTGCATCCGCGCGTGCGGCTGCGCGTCGGGCGCGAACGCCTCGGCGGCTTGCGCACGCGCTTGCGCATGCTTCATCCACGCATGCGACTGCGGCTGAAATCCGATCACTTGCGAGCGCTGTCGGACCGGATGCGGCGCGCGGCGCATTCGCGCGTGCGTGAATCGCGCCTGCGCGTCAACGAACTGGCGCGGGCGCTCAATGCAGTCAGCCCGCTGGCGACGCTGGAGCGCGGCTATGCGATCCTCAGCGACGCTGACAGCTCAGTGGTGATCCGATCGGTCCAACAGACGGCGCCTGGCTCACGCTTGCAGGCGCGCGTCGCAGACGGGCAATTCATCGTGCGCGTCGAACCGGACTCGTGAACTGAATTGCCAAACGCGCGCACCAGACGAAAACAGGACAGACAGAGAACCAGCGCATGCCAAGACGCCACCACGAAGGCCACCTGACCCACCGCATCGGCTGGTTGCGCGCCGCGGTGCTCGGCGCAAACGATGGTGTCGTGTCGACGGCCAGCCTCATTGTCGGCGTCGCGGCGGCGAACGCGACGCATGCAGCTGTCATCACGGCTGGATTTGCCAGTCTCGTCGCCGGAGCGATGTCGATGGCGGCCGGCGAGTACGTCTCGGTCAGTTCCCAGGCGGACAGCGAGAGCGCCGAAGTCGAGGTGGAGCGCCGTGAACTGGAGAGCGACAGCGCCGGCGAGTTGCGCGAACTGACGAACATCTACGTCAAGCGCGGCCTGACGCAGAAGCTGGCGCACGACGTCGCGGTCCAACTGACCGAACACAACGCGCTCGACGCGCACTTGCGCGACGAGCTCGGTATTTCCGAAACATTGAAGGCAAGGCCGCTGCAGGCGGCGATGACGTCTGCAATCACCTACGCGAGCGGCGCAGCGCTGCCGCTGCTCGCGGCGTGGCTGTCGCCGCTGCCCGCGATGATCGCCGTGGTCAGCGTCGTTTCACTGATCGTGCTGACGCTGCTTGGCGGCGTCGCCGCCAAGGCTGGCGGCGCCGGCATTGTGGTCGGGGCAACCCGCGTCCTGGTCTGGGGCGCTTTCGCAATGCTGGTCACGGCCGGAATCGGCAAGTTGTTCGGTGCCGTCGTCTGAGAACGCGGCGCGCGATTCACTGAACTTCCTTCCGCGATTCAGGCCGGCTCATTTGGCCACGGAACCGGGCGCCACCACCGGACCAAATCCGACCTGCAGCCAGCCGAGGTTGAGGCCGATCGCACCGGCGCCAGGATCGGTCCATACGTAGGTCATCGTCCTGCCGGACCCATCTTCGATCACGTTGAGCTGCAGGACCGAGAGTTTGCGCTCGGGGTAGCTCTTGCGTTCAAGCTCCAGCGTGTAGCCGCTCGGTGCGCCGTCACGCCAGTGCAGCGCGGCCCGTCCGCCCTCGCTGGACAGATGCAGATCGCGCTGGAGGTGCCAGTCGCTGTTGTCCGACTTCGCGTTTGGACCGCCACCGTTGATCGCTGCCCAGCCGTCGTACCAGTGCACGCGGCGGGCCTCTTCTATCGCGTCGGCGCCGCGCGTCGAGTCTGCGAACGTCGCGGCTCGCAGCATGTCTGCATCGATCGACATTCGCAGCGGCAACAGCCCGGCGTCCTGGCCGAGGCCCGGCAGCAACGCGCTGCAGGAATCGACGTTCGCGGCAGCGGAAAACTTCGCTCCGTCCCACTGGCCATTCTGCGCACACGGATCCAGCTCCGCCCACTGTGCCGCTTCGAAATGAAACGCCTTGGCCTGGTCGGCAAACTGCGCTTGCGCCGCCGCCGTGTCGATCGGGCGCGACGGCACGAGGCGGATGTGGTGACCATCGGCAGTCACCCGCGCATTGAGCAACCAGATCGAACTTGCCGCGGTCTTTCCGGGAACGCTGAGCCGCCAAAGCCAGGTCACGCTGTCGCGCGCGGATTCGACGACGCGTATCGAGTGCTGCACATGCATCGGCGCTATGCCGGTGCCGGATTTGTTCGCCGCCCGGGCGCGCTCGACCTGTTCGTGATTGTCATAGTCGCCGGGCAACACCGACATGAGGCTGGCAAGCGCGCCTGCGTCGG
>DASSGP010000006.1:0-16998 GCA_035693405.1 Rudaea sp.
GCGCGATGGGCGGTTGTAGGTTTCCATGCCGTGCAGGCGGCGCGATTCGGCGTAGGACAGGATCAGCGTTTCGCGCGCGCGCGTGATGCCGACGTAGGCGAGGCGCCGCTCTTCTTCGAGACGTCCGGGTTCGTCGAGCGATTTCTGGCTCGGGAACAGGCCGTCTTCGAGGCCGACGAGGAAGACGAGCGGAAACTCCAGGCCCTTGGCCGAGTGCAGCGTCATCAGCTGCACGCAGTCTTCCCAGGCTTCGCCCTGCGTCTCGCCGGCTTCGAGCGCGGCGTGCGCGAGGAACGCAGTCAGTTCGGAGAAACCGGCTTCGATATCCTCGGGCGTGCGCTCGAACCGGCTGGCGACGTTGACGAGTTCGTCGAGGTTCTCGACTCGCGACTCGGCGCTGCCGCGCGAGTCGGCTTCGTAGAAGTCACGCAGGCCGCTGCGCTGGATGGCGTGGTCGATCTGTTCGGACAAGGGCAGCGCCTCGCGCTCTTGGAGGGGCGTTGCTTCACTCCCCTCTCCCTCCGGGAGAGGGGCTGGGGGTGAGGGTCCGGTTATCGGCGTGAAATCAAATCCTTCCGAACGCTGCGTTTGCGTGCTTGCGGACGCGCTCGACGTATTCGCACCCTCACCCCAACCCCTCTCCCGAGGGGAGAGGGGCTCAAACTGGGGGAAGTGGGCCTCGGGAGCGCGGGGCTCCAGGCACGCCTGAGAAAGGTCCTCGATCAGCGTGAGGAATGCCTTGAGCGCATTCTTTGCGCGGCCCGCAAGCCCACCGCTGGTCAGCTCCGCGAGCGCGGTGTCCCACAGCGACGCGGCATCGCGCCGCGCCCGCTGCCGCAACGTATCGAGCGTGCGCTCGCCGATGCCGCGCGGCGGCGTGTTGACGGTGCGCTCGAATGCGGCGTCGTCGTGGCGATTGGCGACCAAGCGCAGATACGCCAGCGCGTCCTTGATTTCGGCGCGGTCGAAGAAGCGCAGTCCGCCGTAGACGCGATAGCGAATGTCGTGCTGGATCAACTGCTCCTCGAAGTTGCGCGACTGCGCGTTCGAGCGATACAGGACCGCGCACTCGCTGGCCTTGCCGTCGTGCAACACATGTTCGCGAATCTGATCGACGACGAAGCGCGCCTCGTCCTGCTCGTTGTAGGCCGCGTACAGCGCGATCGGCTCGCCCGGCTGGCCGGCGGTCCACAGCTGCTTGCCCAGGCGCTGCGGATTGTTCGCGATGATCGCGTTCGCCGCCTTGAGGATCGTGCCGGTCGAGCGGTAGTTCTGCTCGAGGCGGATCGTGCTCGCGCCGGGAAAGTCGCGCAGGAAATGCTGCACGTTCTCGACGCGCGCGCCGCGCCAGCCGTAAATCGCCTGATCGTCGTCGCCGACCACGAACACTTGGCCGGTCTGGCCGGCAAGCACGCGGATCCAGGCGTACTGCAGCGTGTTCGTATCCTGGAATTCGTCGACCAGCAGGTGGCGATAACGATTGCGATAGTGCGCGAGCAGGGCGTCGTCGTGCAGCCACAGTTCGTGCGCGCGCAAC
Source organism: Rudaea sp. (assembly GCA_035693405.1). GTDB lineage: Bacteria > Pseudomonadota > Gammaproteobacteria > Xanthomonadales > Rhodanobacteraceae > Rudaea. Next base: position 1,538 of record DASSGP010000006.1, read on the forward strand.
AGCAGCTCGGCGAAGTCGACGAGGCCCGAGCGCTGGCAAGCCTGCTCGTAGGCGCGATAGATGTCGAGCAGCGTGCGCGTCAGCGGATTGGTTTCGTGGTGGAATGCATCGGGGCGTTTGCCTTCGTCTTTCGCGGCGTTGATGAACCACGCGGCCTGGCGCGGCGGAAAGCGCGCCTCGTCGAGGCCCAGGCCGACGATCGTGCGCTTGATCAGGCGCTGCTGGTCGTCGCTGTCGAGAATCTGGAACGTCTCGGGCAATTTCGCCTCGCGCCAGTGCTGTCGCAGCAATCGATGGGCGATGCCGTGAAATGTGCCGACCGTGAGTCCGCGCGTTCCTTGTGCGATCAACGTGTCGCAGCGCGCGCGCATTTCGCCGGCGGCCTTGTTCGTGAACGTGACCGCAAGTATCGACCACGGCGAGGCATGCTCGACCTCGAGCAGCCAGGCGATGCGGTGGGTCAGCACACGCGTCTTGCCCGAGCCGGCGCCGGCCAGCACGAGGTAATGCCCGGGCGGCGCGCTGACCGCTTCGCGCTGGGCCGTGTTCAGATCGTCGAGCAGGTGCGATACGTCCATCACGCAATTGTAATGGTTGCGCGCAATGGGCAGGCGCCGATCGCGGTCATGAACACGGTCACCGGCAGCGGGCATGAACGAAACATGAGTTTGCGCACATGCAAGTTCGTTCGGCCGCGCGCACTGTGGTGCCGGCGAGCTATCCTGCTAAAACCATGATGACACGACTGGTTCGAAGTCTTGCTTGCGCTGCACTGCTCGCCTGTGTTGCCGAGGCGAAGGCACAGGCATCGCACTATGCAGTGACTTTCGACGCGAAGACGCAAAGCGTCGCCGTGCAACTCTGTCTCGCGCAAGCGCGCGCCAGGGTCGCGTTTGCAGCTGACTCCGGCTGGGCGATGCGTTTCATCAGCGACGTCAAGCGCGTGGATGCGGGCGCGCCTGGCGCCGCGAAGGTCGATAGCGGCGACAACGGCTGGCACGCGCTCGACTGGCGCGCCGGCGAGTGCCTGTCGTATCGCGCCGATCTGCACGCGATCGCACAGGAGCACAAGCCCGACGTCGGCTGGCAGATGGGCGAGGATTTCATCGCGGCGCCGCAGTTGTGGTTGTTGCGGCCCGACGCGCAGGGTGACGTCGACGCTGAGGTGAGCATCGACGTGCCGGTGGGCTGGTCGATTTCGGCGCCATGGAGAGAGCTCGTGCCGCCATCCGTGACGGCGACGATCAAGAAGCAGCCATCCTTGGCTGCACTTTCCACAAAAAGATATTTCCGCATTCCGAGCACGCCACCGGACTGGTCGGCCGCGGTCGCGTTCGGCCGCTTCACCGAGGAGCGCATCGCGCTGCCGGGCGGCGCGCTGCGACTGACGGTCCTGCACGGCGCCGATGCCGGCGAACGCGCGAAGCTGCGCGCATGGCTCGATCGCATTTCCAGGGCCGTGCTCAGCGCCTACGGCCGCCTGCCGCTGCCCGAAGTGCAGGTTCTCGTCATCCCGGTCGGCCAGCTTGGGCGAAGTGGCCACGGCTCGGACAGCGCACAGGCCGTTCACTTCGGCCAGTCGATCCGCGGCCAGGGCAACGCGCTCGAACTGCTCGTCGACCCGAGCCGGCCAGCCGAGGAATTCGCCGACGACTGGACCGCGGTGCACGAACTCAGTCACCTCATGCATCCGTATCTCGGCGATCGCGGCACGTGGCTCGCGGAGGGATTGGCCACGTACTACCAGAACGTGTTGCGCGCGCGCTCGGGCATGCTGACGGCGCCGCAGGCGTGGGATCGCCTGTATCAGGGCTTCAAGCGCGGCGCAAAGACGCCGAGCGACGAGACGCTGGAGCAGATCGCATCGAACATGCATCGCTCGCACGCCTATCAGCGCGTCTACTGGGCCGGCGCTGCTTACTGGCTGACCGTCGACCGCGACCTGCGCCGCACAAGCGCCGGAAAAATGAACCTCGAGACCGCGCTGTCGCGTTTCCGCGACTGCTGCCTGCCGGCCTACCGCGAGTGGAAGCCCGAGGATTTCGTCGCGCGCCTCGATGCGCTCGCCGGCAGCGACGTGTTTGCGCCGCGCTATCGCGAGTTCGCCGCGATGCGGCAATTTCCCGATTGGGGAAAACTATACTCGGACCTCGGCATTCGTGATGGCGGCGAACATCTGGCGTTTGCCGCGGACGCGAAAGATGCGTCGATTCGCGAGGCGATCATGGCGGCGCGCGATGTTGGCGGCCCGGCGGCTGCAGCAGGGCGCTGAAGCGAGCGGCTATTAGGGATTCCGGATGGATCCGCTCACGGGCGCACCCTCTCGAATTGGGTCTTGAACCGATCGGCTCCCTTCAGCGGCGATATCTGGTACCGAGTGCAGCGATGATCAGGCCGGTCAGCGCGGTGACGCCACCGAGCCACTGCGGCACCGGCCGTTCGCGCGTCAATGTCGCGGACAGATTGCCGACCTTCACGACGTCGTGTTCGGTCGGGTAGTTGACCCGGCCGAACCAGATCGCCACGCCGGTGCCGATCAGGACAAGGCCGAGCACGATCAACACGACGCGCATGTTTTGTCTCCGTTGACGAACGATTGCTGGCACGCAAAACCGGGCTCACGTCGCCCGATTTCATGTCTCCCGATTTCATGTAGCCCGACGTTATGTAGCCTCGATCAGGCGCACGCCCGGCAATGTCGTCACGTAATCCGCGCCCATCAGCAGCGACGGCGTGTAGTAGCCGCCTTGCGGCGGCTGGGCCTGTTCGAGCAGGCGCTGCGCGATGCCGAGCGATGCGGTCACGGTCAGGTCGTAGCCGTTCGGCGCCGCCAGGGCGAGGCGCGCCTCCTTGCCGGCGGCGTTGCGCACTTCGCCCCAGACGTAGCAGCCGCTGTCCTGCCGGCGCTGTTGCGACGGGCCCGGCGTGTTGCGCTCGACCTGGCGCTTCATGAAATTCTGTACAAATCCCATTTTCAGCAGCGGCTGCAGGTGCCGCATCCAGGTCAGGCGCTTGATCGTCTTCGGCGGCACGACCATGTAGGTCTCGACGTTCGGGATACCGGTCGAGACAAACGCCGTGTACACGTCGCCCCACGGAATCGTCATCGCGCGGCGCGCCTTGCCGTCGCGCACGAAATCGCGCGACTTCCAGGCCAGCGGCACGTCGACGAGCTCGCCGTCGATGCGCGCCCGCCCGCCCCTGGCCATGCCCTCGACGCTGGTTTTCGCCGTGCCGGGGCTGGGACCGCCGCCGGCCTCGAACGCGAGCACGAGCGAGGTTGCATCGGGCAGCCGCCGTTTCAGCATCGCCGCGACGCAGTCGGTCGGCACGACATCGAAGCCCGAGCCCGGCAGCACGACGATGCCTTCGTGGCGCGCGCGCGCATGTGCGCGGTGACCGAGCGCGAAGACGTCGATCTCGCCGGTGATGTCGAGGTAGTGGGCCTTGTGCGCCAGGCAGGCTTCGAGCATCGGTTCGGCGGTCCTGGAGAAGGGACCGGCGCAATGCAGGACGACGTCGATGCCGTCGAGGTTGCGCGCGATCTCGTCCGCGTTCGACAGTTCGAAGACGCGGCAGAGCAGGCCGAGTTCGTCGCCCAGCGCGCGCACGTCGTCGCGATTGCGGCCGGCCAGCATCGGTTGCAGGCCGCGTTTGGCGGCTTCGCGCGCGATCAGCCGCCCGGTGTAGCCGTTCGCTCCGTAGATCATCAGTTTGCGCATCGTCAGCCTCGCGTTGTTCAGGGCCGCATTGATCAGGCCGCATTGATCAGGATTTGGCGCCGCGATAGGCGGCCAGCAATTTGCGCAGGAACAACTCGGGCAGGAAGCGCTTGATGCGCCAGCGCAGCGTCTCGGTCCTGGTCGGAAAGATCATGAAGTCGCCGCGCAGCGCGCTCCTGTAGATATTGGCGGCGACGTCGTCGGCGCTCTGGCGCGATGCGGCCATGAGCTTTTCGGCCAGCGCCCTGTCCTTGCCCGGCGCCCGCGCCGCAGCCATCAGATTGGTCTGGAAGAACGCCGGACACACGACCGATACCTTCACGCCGCGCGCGGTCAGCGCAAGTTCGGCGCGCAGCGTTTCCGACAGCGAGATGACGCCGGCCTTGCTCGCCGAGTACGCGCCCATGTGCGGCGCGTTGGCGATGCCGGCGAACGAGGCGATGTTGACGATGCGGCCTTCACCCTGCTTGCGCAGCACCGGCACGAAGGCGCGGCACCCGCGCACGACGCCCATCAGGTTGATGTTCAGCGTCCACTGCCAGTCCTCGAGGCTCGTGTCGGCAACCGTTCCGGCGCTGGCTACGCCGGCGTTGTTGATGACGATGTCGACGCCATCCCAGGCCGCGAGCACCTCGTCGCGCATTTCCTCGACCGAAGCATCATCGGCGACGTCGACCCACAGCGCCATCGCGCCGACGCCGAACTCCGTGAGCAGTCGCACCGTGTCGTTGGCGCTGTCGATATTGATGTCGGCACAGGCGACGCGCCAGCCGTTCTCGGCGAAACAGAACGCCAGTGCGCGGCCGAGGCCGCTGCCCGCCCCGGTGATCAGGACACGGCGTTGTTGCATGGTTGCGCTCCCCGTGCCGATGCGACATCGTTCGCCTTCGATTGTAGCCAGATATCGCCGGCGGCGGGGAGATTGCGATGCAACCAGACGGAACGAAACCAGATTCGATCAAGCCTGATTCGACCAGGCCTGATGCATTGTTCGACCTGACCGGCAAGACCGCGCTCGTGACCGGCGCCAGCCGCGGCATCGGCGAGGCGACCGCGCGCCTGCTGGCGCGCCAGGGCGCGCACGTCATCGTGTCGAGCCGCAAGCAGGATGCCTGCGAGACGGTCGCCGCGTCGATCCGCGCCGACGGCGGCGCCGCGAGCGCGATGGCGGCGCACATCGGCGATGTTGCGTCGATCGACGAGTTGTTCGCGCGCATCACCGGGCAGGGTCTCGCAGCCGACATCCTCGTGAACAACGCGGCCGCGAATCCGTACTTCGGCCCGATGCTCGACATGGACTTGCCGGCATTCGACAAGACCGTCGAGGTCAATATTCGCGGTTACTTCTATACCTCGCAGCAGGCCGCGCGGGCGATGCGCGCTTGCGGCGGCGGCGCGATCGTCAACGTCGCTTCGATCAACGGCCGGCGTCCGGCGCCGGGCCAGGGTGTCTATTCGATGACCAAGGCCGCGATCCTGTCGATGACCGAAGGGATGGCCAGGGAGCTGGCGCCATACAAGATCCGCGTCAACGCCGTGCTCCCCGGCCTGACCGACACGAAGTTCGCCAGCGCTCTGACCCAGAACCCCGACATCCTCAAGCCGCTGCTGCGCATGATCCCGCTCGGCCGCGCCGCGCAACCCGACGAAATCGCGCCGACGATCGCCTTCCTGTGCTCGCCCGCGGCGAGCTATGTCACCGGGGCGAGTTTTACGGTGGACGGAGGCTTTTTGGCCTGAGCGGATTGGCGAGTGAGGAAGAACTCAGGCTCCCGCTGGCCCCTAGTCCCTAGCCCCTAGCCCCCAGTAAAAAGTATACAAGTGTACACGCCACCCATAAAAAAAGCCCCGAGAGCCAGGGGAGGGACTCTCGGGGCCGGGTTTCGAAGGCCGATCTGGGGAGGGATCGGTCTCCGGGGGGTAGCTCAGGGAGGTGAGGTACCCCAGGCGCCGTTGCGTGCGCCGACAAATTAGATGCGGTCGCAACCGGTAAGTTCAAGGATTCCGCGAATAAAATTCAGACTTCGTTCATGCGGTTGAAATTCAGTAACTTGCGCGCGGCATGCCGCCGTTGTTCGTGACTTTCGGCACGGCTGCTCGAATATTCGCAAAGTGAAAAATCCGTAATTTTCGGCTATTCGCAATCGTTGCAACGCGACGCGTCCACTCAGTGCGCTTCGTCCCAGTTTTCGCCGGTACCGATATCGACGATCAGCGGCACGGCAAGTTCCGCGGCGGCGGCCATGCGCTCGCGCACGCCGGCGGAAATCTTTTCGATGCGGTCTTCGCGCACCTCGAATACGAGCTCGTCGTGCACCTGCATGATCATGCGCGCGTGGCCGTCGAGCGATTGCAGCCACGCGTCGACCGCGATCATCGCGCGTTTGATGATGTCGGCCGCGGTGCCCTGCATCGGTGCGTTGATCGCCGCGCGTTCGGCGCCGGCGCGCAAGCCCTGGTTGCGTGAATGGATTTCGGTCAGGTACAGGCGTCGGCCGAACAGCGTTTCGACGAAACCGTCGCGATGCGCCTGCTCGCGCGTGGAATTCATGAACGCCTGCACGCCCGGATAGCGTTCGAAATAGCGCTTGACGTAGGTCTGCGCCTCGCCGCGGTCGATGCCGAGCTGGCGCGCCAGGCCCCACGGGCTCATGCCGTACATCAGGCCGAAGTTGATCGCCTTGGCCGCGCGGCGTTGGTTCGCGTCGACCAGTTCCGGCGGCACGCCGAACACTTCGGCCGCGGTAGCACGGTGCACGTCCTGGTTGCCGTGGAACGCGGCCAGCAGGCCGGCGTCGCCGGACAGGTGCGCCATGATGCGCAACTCGATCTGCGAGTAGTCGGCGGCGAGGATCCTGAATCCGGCCGGCGCGACGAACGCCTGGCGGATGCGCCGGCCGTCTTCGGTGCGGATCGGAATGTTCTGCAGGTTCGGCTCGTTCGACGACAGCCGCCCGGTCTGGGCGACGGCCTGGTGATAGCTCGTGTGCACGCGCCCGGTGCGCGGATTGACGTGGTCGGAGAGCTTGTCGGTATAAGTCGAGCGCAGCTTGGCCATGCCGCGGTAGTCGAGGATCAGGCGCGGCAACTCGTGCTGGCTCGCCAGCGCCTCAAGCGCTTCTTCGTTCGTCGATGGCTGCCCGGTCGGCGTCTTGAACGTCGCCGGCAGTTTCAGTTCGTCGTACAGCAGCATCTGCAGTTGCTTCGGCGAGTCCAGGCTGAAGTGACGCCCGGCCACGGCATAGGCGCGCTGCTGCAGGTCGAGCATGCGCCGGCCGAGATCCTGGCTTTGCGTCTTGAGCTTGTCCGCATCGATCAGCACGCCGGTCTGCTCCATGCGCGCGAGCACCGGCACGAGCGGCATCTCGATCTGCTCGAACACGCCGCGCAGCTTCGGCTCGGCTTCGAGCTTCGGCCACAGCGCGCGATGCAAGCGCAGCGTGATGTCGGCGTCCTCCGCGGCGTAATCGGCGGCGCGCTGTACGTCCACCTGTGCGAACGGAATCTGCCGCGCGCCCTTGCCGGTGACGTCTTCGTAGCGGATCGTGTCGACGCCGAGATAGCGCTTGGCCAGCGCATCCATGTCGTGGCGGTTGGTCGACGAGTTCAGCACGTAGGATTCGAGCATCGAGTCGTAGCGCACGCCGCGCACGTCGATGCCGTAGACCGAGAGCACATTCATGTCGTACTTCAGGTGCTGGCCGACCTTGTCCTTGTCCGCATCTTCCAGCAGCGGACGCAGCGCCTCGAGCACGGCGTGTCGGTCCAGCTGCGCCGGCGCGCCGGCATAGTCGTGCGCCAGCGGAACGTAAGCGGCGCGTTCCGGTTCGACCGCGAACGACACGCCGATGATCTCCGCGCGCATCGGATCGAGGCTGTTCGTTTCGGTGTCGAACGCGATCAGATCGGCTTTGCGCAGCTTGGCCAGCCAGTCGTCGAGCTGGGCCAGCGTGAGCACGAGTTCGTATTCGCCCTTGGCGCTTGAGCCCTCCCCTTCAAGGGGAAGGTTGGCTGGGGATGGTCTTGATTGGGGCGAGGGCTGAGGGCTGAGGGCTGAGGGCTGGTTGCTTCCGCCTTCGCCAATCCCATGCGCAGGCGACGACAACGAGAAATCCGGCGCCGCCGCGGAAGACGCTGGCGTCGCGTCGAGCTCCTTCAACGCGGCATTGAACTCGTAGCGCCGGTAGAACTCGCGCAACTTTTCCGTATCGGGCGCACGCAGCGTGAGTCCGGCCGGCGTCACGTCGAGGGCAACGTCGGTCTTGACCGTCGCGAGCTGGCGCGACAGCGGCAGGTGCGGCAGCGCGGCGCGCAGGTTCTCACCGATCTTGCCGCCGATCTTTTCGGCATTCGCGATCACGCCATCGAGCGTGCCGTATTCGGCCAGCCATTTCGCCGCGGTCTTCGGTCCGCATTTCTCGACGCCCGGGATGTTGTCGGAGGAATCACCGACCAGCGCGAGATAGTCGATGATCTGTTCCGGTGCCACGCCGAACTTGGTCTTGACGCCGGCGACGTCGAGCGTCGTGTTCGTCATCGTGTTGACCAGCGTGATGTGCGGGCCGACGAGCTGGGCGAGATCCTTGTCGCCGGTCGACACGACGACGTCGATGCCGCTCGCGGCCGCCTGCAGCGCCAGCGTGCCGATGACATCGTCGGCCTCGACGCCGTCGACGCGCAGGATCGGAAAGCCGAGCGCGCCGACCAGCGCGAGCATCGGTTCGATCTGCACGCGCAGGTCGTCGGGCATCGGTGGACGATGCGCTTTGTATTCGGCGAACAACTCGTCACGGAAGGTCGGTCCCGCGGCATCGCTGACAAACGCCAGGTAATCCGGCTTCGATTTCAGGATCAGGCGAACCATGTTGAACACGCCGAACAGCGCTCCGGTCGGTTCGCCGGTGCGATTGGTCAACGGCGGCAGCGCGTGAAACGCGCGGTACAGATAGCCGGAACCGTCAATGAGGGTAAGAGTCGGACGCGACATCGGCGCAGCACTGCAGGATGGGTGGCGGAGCTTGGGCCAGGCGCAATCGATTTGCAATTGGCCGCGGGCCGCGCCTTATTAAGATTTCCTTCATGCCAGCGAGCGCCCTCTGCGGGAACGCGAGATAAACGCGTCAATCGAACTTCTTCGCCAGTCGTATTCCAGAAAGGATGCGTTTGCTATGCTCGACCGCAGCGACACGGAGATCAGTCATGAAACGAATCTTGCTCGGCAACATTTTCCTTGGCACCGTTGCAGCCGGACTTTTGGCGACCGGACTCACGGCTGCCGCGGCAGCGCAGGGCGCTCCGCAAGATACCCTTCCGCCGGTTCAACCGCCGCCTCCCATGGACTCCCCGGTAACGAAGGCTGCGGCACCGGTGGCCACGGCTCCGGCAGCGCAAGGCACCAGCAGCAATGCACCGGTGGTTCCATTGGCCAATTCGGATGCAGAGGCTCAGGCCGCCGCCGCCGCCGAAGCTGCGGCAACAGCCGACCGCGCGAAAGCGCTCAATGCCGAACGCACGGATGGACTCGAGGCGGCGACCGCGCCGCCAAAGGTCGGCAACAAGGCGCTTGATGCCCCACCGCTGCCCGCGGACGTGCAGAAGGCAGCCGAGGCGACCGAACTGCCAGTCGTCACGGTGCGCCAGAATGGCAACGAGCGCATTGAGGAATACCGCAAGAAGGGTGTGCTGTATTTCGTCCGCGTCGTACCGCCGGAAGGGCCGCCGCGCTACTACGTCGACAACCCATCGAATCTCCCGCCGGATATCAGGCAGCTATCGGCTCCTTCGGGGACTGTCCAGCCGGTGTATTACAAGTTGCTCGATTGGCACTAGTTAGGAGCTAGGGACTAGGGACTAGGGACTAGGGAAGAGCGAGGCTGCGTCTCGTGCGCCGCTCACGTCGTGGCGCTTCTTTTTGAGGGGAGAAAAAGCGTGGCGAAAGTGCTGCTCGGTTTTATGCTGCTGACGCTTGCGGTTGCGGTTGCGGGGGCGCAGGCGCGTGAGTGGGACGACCAGGTCGTCAAGGCCGCGCAGCGCAATTTTCCCGAGTTCCTCGATCTGCTGGCGATCGCCGACGTCGCGGACAATCCGGCCGACATCCAGCGCAACGCCGCGTTCCTGCAGCAGGCGTTCATCCGGCGCGGATTCAAGACGCAGCTGCTGGCGAATCCGGCCAACCGGCCGCTGGTATTGGCCGAACTGGCGACGCCGGCAACCGGCGCGACGACGCTCCTGCTGTACATCCATTTCGATGGCCAACCGGTCATTGCCGAGGAGTGGGCGCAAAAAAGTCCGTTCGATCCGGTCGTCAAGCAGCGCGACGACCGGGGCGCGTGGCACGAAGTCGCGCGCGACCGGTTGCTGGCGCAGCCGTTCGATCCGGAACTGCGCGTGTTCGCGCGCGCCGCCTCCGACGACAAGGCGCCGATCGCGATGCTGCTGACGGCGATCGACATGCTCAAGGCGGAGGGCAAGGCGCCGGCTTCGAACATCAAGGTGATCCTCGATTCGGAGGAAGAGATCGGTTCGCCGAGCCTGGCCGGCGTCGTCAAAGCCAATGCCGCGGCATTCAAGGCCGATGCGCTGGTAATTCTCGATGGACCGGTGCACGGGTCGGGGCGGCCGACGCTGGTCTTCGGCAATCGCGGCATCGCGCAAGCCACGCTCGTCGTTTATGGCCCGCGTTCGCCGCTGCACAGCGGGCACTTCGGCAACTACGTGCCGAATCCGGCGCTGCGGCTGGCAGCGCTGCTGGCGAGCATGAAGGACGACCGTGGCCGCGTCCTCGTCGAAGGCTACTACGACGGCATCGCGCTGACGGCCGCCGATCGCGCAACCCTGGCCGCGACCGGCGATGACGAGGCAGCGCTGCGCAAGCGCGCCGGCATTGCGCGCGCCGAAAGCGTCGGGTCAACCTATCAAGAGGCGCTGCAATATCCTTCGCTCAATGTGCGCGGCATGGTTTCAGCGGCTGTCGGCGCGAAGGCCGCGAACATCGTGCCGAGCGAGGCAACGGCGGAACTCGACCTGCGCACGACGCCGGAAACCGACGGCCGGCGCCTTTTCGAACTGATCCGCAAACATATTGAAAAGCAAGGCTATCACCTGACCGACGGACCGCCGAGCGACACGGACCGGGCCACGTACGACAAGCTCGCAAGTTTTCGCCTCGGTTCGGTGCAGAGCGCCGAGCGCACGCCGATGGATTCGCCGCTGGCGCGCTGGGCCGTGGCCGCGCTCAGATCCGCCACGGCTCCGGACCCAAACAGCGATCCGGTGCGCATCCGCATGATGGGCGGCACCGTGCCGACCGACGTGCTGATCGATGCGCTGCACCTGCCGTTCATCGGTGTGCCGACCGTCAACGCCGACAACAACCAGCATGCGCATGACGAGAATCTGCGCATCGGCAACTTCATCAGCGGGACGCAGACGCTGTTCAGCCTGCTGGTGACGCCGTACCGGTAAGCCGCCTGGCCCGGAACCGCGCTGCCGAAAAGCGTGCTTGCGCTTTTCTACTCGCGCAATGCCTGCAGCAGCGCGTCGCGCGGCAATTTTCCGGTCGAATTGCGCGGCAGGGCGCTGACCCGGCGCAATGGCCGCGGCAGGAATACCGGATCGACCGCAGTGCGCAGCGCAGCGAGGATTTCCGCCTCGGGCAGTGCCGGAGCGACCACCAGCGCGGCGAGCCGGCCCACGCTACCGCTCTCGGCATCGAGCGCGAACACGACACCATCCTCGACGCCGGCAATCGCCAGCAGGCGCCGATTGAGATCGCCGAGCGATGCGCGTTTGCCGGCTATCTCGAGCAGGTCGCTGTTACGGCCGCGCAAAACGAACTGCCGCGACGGCAGTAACTCGACAATATCCTGAAGCAGGGTCGGCGCCGCGAAGTGCGGCGCCTGCACGAGCGTGCCATCGGGCTGCGGATGCAGTTCGACTCCGGAATACAGATGCCACGGCTCGTCATGAACGGTGCGCCGGTGCGCGATCACGCAGGTTTCGGTGGAGCCGAACACTTCGATGACGGGCGCTGCGAATTGCCGTTCGGCCTCCGCAGCCAGTTCCTGCTCGAGCGGCGCCGTTGCCGTCACGATCGCCTGCAGCGGCGGCAGCGCCGCGCCGTCGCGCAACAGGGCGCGCAAGTGAATCGGCGTCGTGACCAGCACGCGCGGCGCCGGCGTGGCGGCGAGCGCCTGGGCGATGTCGGCGGGAAAAAATGGTTGACCCGAATGAATCGCCGCGCGGCTGAGTAACGGCAACAGCACCGACATTTCGAGTCCGTACATGTGCTGCGGTGGCACCGTCGCGACGAGATTGAGCGCGGCGGTGTCGGCGCCCAGCACGGCCGCATTCATCGCGCTGCTCACGCGAACGCTGGCCCAGGTCTTCGCGTTGGCTTTTGGCGTGCCGGTCGAGCCGGACGTAAATCCGATCGCCACGATTTGATTGCCGGCGATGACGGGAATGTCGCGCGCGGGCTCCGCGTCGAGGTCGGCGAGCACGGGCAATTCGAAATGACGCCCCTGCGCGGCGTGAGCGCGATCTCCAAGCGCGTAGCTGGCCGGATAGGCGTGCAGCACGTCGGCAATCGCCCGCGGCGCGCGCGACGCCGGCAACAGATTGGTCTGTCCGGCCAGGATAACCGCGCAGAATGCGACCAGGAATTCGTAGCGGTTTTCACACAGGTTCACCGCGTGGCTGCCGGCCGGCAGGCGCGCGGCCAGCGCCTGCGCCTGGCCAATGAAACGCGCGGCATCGATCGTCTGGCCGCGATCGAGTATCAGGGCGCGTTGCAGATCGCCATCGGCAAGCAGCGGCAGAGCCGCGCGTGGTGTCAGGTCAGGCTGAAATACCGCGGACAATTCCCCTCCCCCTTTAGGCCCGGATGATTTCTCCGTCGATCGCGTCGCGGATCGGCGTCGGCCGCTCGAGTCCCCCGATCGGCCCATCCAGAATATACGCAAGTTCATCACCGAATGCTGAACGCACGTCCGCGGCCGTGCGCGCCGGCGGCGCGCCGTGGCGGTTCGCGCTGGTCGACACGATCGCCCCGCCGAAGTCCCGGCACAGCCGAGCGGCGAGCGGATGGGCGGTCACGCGCAGCGCAATTCCGGCGTGCGCGCCGGCCAGCCACGGCGGCGTCTGCGCCGAGCGCGGCAACACCCACGTCTGCGGTCCCGGCCACGACGCGCGCGCGCGCGCGATCGCCGCCGCAGGCGCGGCGCCGATGAATTTTTCCACTTGTGCAAAATCCGCGGCGATCAGCAGGACGCCCTGCGTCGCCGGCCGCTGCTTCAGCGCGAACAGGCGCGCGACCGCATCGGCATCCGACGGGTCGCAGCCCAGCCCATAGACGGCCTCGGTCGGGTAGGCAACGACGCCACCCCGGCGCAGCGCTGCGACAGCTTCGGCAATCGCTGCGTCCACTGCTCAGGCCGCCGGTTTTTTTCGCGCAGCGGTCTTGGTGACGGCGGCTTTCTTGGTCGCTGCTTTCTTCGCGGGCGCCTTCTTTGCCGCCGCTTTCTTCACGGCTTTCTTCGCGGCCGGCTTCGGCGCCTTGTCCGGCGCCGCCTTCGCCGCCTTGGCGGACGCAGCCGGCGCCTGCCTGGCGTTCTTGCCGAAACGGCCGCCGCGCTTGGGCTTGACCGGTGCGGCGGCAAGCAGTTCGGCGCATTCGGCCTCGGTCAAGCTCGCCGGTTCCTTGTCCTTCGGAATGCGCGCGTTCTTCTCGCCGTCGGTAATGTACGGACCGTAGCGCCCATTCAACACCTGGATCGCGCCGTCGCGGAAACTCGCGATCAGGCGATTGCGCGCGAGCTCGGCCTTTTCGTGCAGCAGTTCGAGCGCGCGCGGCAGTTCGATCGTGTATGGATCATCCTCGGGCTTCAGCGAGGCATAAACACTGCCATGCTTGACGAACGGGCCGAAGCGGCCGATGCCGGTGCTGATCGCCACGCCGTCGGGCGCAACACCGAGTTCGCGTGGCAGCTTGAACAGATGCAATGCGTCTTCGAGCGTGATCGTGTGGATGCTCTGGCCCGGCCGCAAGCTGGCAAAGCGCGGCTTGTCGTCGTCATCCTTCGTGCCGATCTGCGCCATCGGTCCGTAACGGCCCAGGCGCACGGTGACGGGTTTGCCGGAAGCGGGCTCGACGCCGAGTTCGCGCGAGCCGCTGGCTTCGGCGCGGTCGACGCTTTCGCTCTTGTCGACGACCAGCGCCTTGAACGGTGTCCAGAAGCGCTGCATCAGCGGCACCCAGTCCTCTTCGCCGCGGCTGACGGCGTCGAGTTCGTCTTCGAGTTTGGCGGTGAAGTCGTAATCCACGTACTGGGTGAAATGCGCCGACAGGAACTTCGCCACGGCGCGGCCGACGTCGGTCGGCTTGAACCGGCGGCTTTCGAGCGTGACGTATTCGCGGTTGAGCAGCGTCTGGATGATGCTTGCGTAAGTCGACGGCCGGCCGATGCCGTACTCTTCGAGCGCCTTGACCAGGCTGGCTTCGGAGTAGCGCGGCGGCGGTTCGGTGAAATGCTGGTCGGCCAGGATATCGGCCAGCGGCACGGCCTCGCCGATCTTCATCAGCGGCAGCTTGCGGTTCTCGTCGTCGTCCTCGGCGGTCTTCGCGTCGCGCCCTTCCTCGTAGACGGCGAGGAATCCCGGGTCGACGATCGTCGTGCCGCTGGCGCGGAACGCAGAATCGCCGCCGGCGTCGAGATCGACGGAAACGGTATTCAACGTTGCGTACTGCATCTGGCTGGCGACCGCGCGCTTCCAGATCAGGTCGTAGAGCTTGCGCTGGTCGTCGCTGAGGAAGCCGGCGACGCTGGCCGGCGTATGCAGCGCCGATGTCGGCCGGATCGCCTCGTGCGCTTCCTGCGCATTCTTGGATTTCGAGCGGTACAGATTCGGACTGTCCGGCAACGCCTTGGCGCCGAAGTCGCGCGCGATGACCTTGCGCAATTCGGCGATTGCATCGACGCCGATGTTCAGCGAATCGGTACGCATGTAGGTGATCAGGCCGACCGTGCCTTCGCTGCCGATCGCCACGCCCTCGTACAGGCCCTGGGCGATGCGCATCGTGCGGCTGGTCGAGAAGCCGAGCTTGCGCGCGGCCTCCTGCTGCAGGGTGGAGGTCGTGAACGGCGGTGACGGCCGGCGCTTGCGCTCCTTCGACTGCACCTCGCTGACGACGAGGCGCCCCTGCGCAGACTTCATCAGCGCGTCGCGCGCGGCGTGCGCATCGCGCTCGTTGGTCAGGTCGAACTGCTCGAACTTCTTGCCGCGCAATTTCAGCAGGCGCGCGCTGAAGCGCTGGTCCGGGTGCGCGCAGTCGGCTTCGATCGACCAGTACTCGCGCGCCTTGAACGCCTCGATTTCCTCCTCGCGCTCGACGATCATGCGCAGCGCCGGCGACTGCACTCTTCCCGCGGACAGGCCGCGCTGCACCTTGCGCCAGAGCACTGGCGACAGGTTGAAACCGACCAGGTAGTCGAGCGCGCGGCGCGCCTGCTGCGCGTTGACCAGGTCGAGCGACAGGTCGCGCGGATTGGCGACGGCGTCGAGGATCGCGTGCGGCGTGATCTCGGAGAACACGACTCTATGCAGCTTCTTGCCGTCGAGCAGGTTGCGCTCGCGCAGGATCTCGGCGATATGCCACGAGATCGCCTCGCCTTCGCGATCCAAGTCGGTCGCCAGATAGAGCGAATCGGCCTTCGCCGCGGCCTTGGCGATGGCCGCGAC
>DASSGP010000007.1:0-7672 GCA_035693405.1 Rudaea sp.
GGCAACGCCTGCGTTCGCAGGTTTTCAAGCCCGACGAACGATCGTCCCTGGCGCGAGATCGACGGGTGGCTGGCCGAATCCGGCGGCGCGAGCTGGCGCAAGAGCATTCGCATTTCGGCAAATGCCGTCTGCGCCAGTTGCTGCAGCCGCGCGACGCGCCTTTCACCCTCGGCCGGGCTGCGCTGCCACGCGGCGCCGAGGGTCTGGCTCAGCAGGCTCATCGATGAAAGGATCTGCGTGACGTTGTCGTGCAGTTCGCGCGCCAGACGCTGGCGTTCGGCGAGCACGGCGGCTTCGCTGGCCTTGCCGGACAGCTGCGAGTTGTCGAGGGCAACGGCAAGATAGTCGGCGATGACCTCGAGGCTGCGGCGATCGAGGTCATCGAACGGCCGATCGCCCTCGACGTTGACGACGCCAAGCACGCGCTCTCCGAGGCAGATCGGCACCGCCAGTTCCGCCCGGGCAGCCTTGACGCCGGGCGGACAGAGGTAGCGCGGATCGTTGCGCACGTCATTGACGAGCTGCGTGCGGCCTTCGCGCGCTGCGGCACCCATGATGCCCCCGGAAATCGGCAGGTAGTCGACCTTCTGGATCTTGCGCTTGTAGCTGCCGCCGCGAATGCGCACGACGAGGGTGTTGGGATCGGACGGATCGATCAGCGGAATGTCGACGTTCTCGAACTTCAGTACGCGATGGATCGCATCGGCCGCGCGCTGCAGGAGCGCATCGCAGTCCGGCTCGCGGTGGATGTCGGCGGCAATGCGCGCGATCAGTTCGAAGCGCGAGCTGCGCCGGCGCTCCTCGTCCTGCCGGCGCGAATGCTCGATGGCGATCGCCGCGACCCTCGCAATCAGTTCCAGCGTTTCGATCTGAGTCGACCGAAACTGGCGCGGCGGCGCCACGCTGACGGCAAAATAGCCGAGCAGACGATCCTGCCAGCGGATCGGCAGGCCGAGAGCCTGATGATCGAGGATGACTTTCGCGCGCGGATCGGGCAGGTCCCCGTAGCGGCCCATATAGCGCACGCCGGTCGCCAGGATGTGGCCGCCGATTCCTTCGCCGCGCGCGTAAACCGGGGCCGCTTGCGCCTGCACGGAATGGTGCACCGTTGCCGTGCGCATCACGTCGGTGTCGGCATCATAGACGCCGATGATGCCGGTATCGGCATGGGCCATGCGGCACGCTGCGTCGAGAATCTGCTCGAGCAACTGACGCAGTGGCGGGGCCTGCTCGATTTCGGCGAGCAGTGCCGCAAGTGGCCCCAGCGTGGCGGAAGGGATGGTGTCGGACATGGCGCTGGCGTCAAGCCTACCCGAATCGGCCGCACCGGGGTTGGCGTCGAATGCTGCGCTGCGGTAGGCTGGGGGACCATCACGGCGTCCCGCCGCAGGCTGCACATCCAATGCAAGAAACCTACGACTTCGTCGCGGTCGAAACCGCCGCGCAAAAATTCTGGAACGAAACGCGCGCGTTCGAGGTGACGGAAGACGCCTCGAAGCCGAAGTTCTTCTGCATGTCGATGCTGCCGTATCCGAGCGGTGCGCTGCACATGGGCCACGTTCGCAACTACACGATCGGCGACGTCATCACGCGCTTCCAGCGCATGAACGGCAAGAACGTGCTGCAGCCGATGGCCTGGGACGCGTTCGGCCTGCCGGCCGAGAACGCCGCGATCAAGAACAACACCGCGCCGGCGAAGTGGACTTACGCGAACATCGAGCACATGCGCGCGCAGCTCAAGACGATGGGTTACGCGATCGACTGGTCGCGCGAGTTCGCAACGTGCCGGCCCGAGTACTACGTGCACGAGCAGCGCATGTTCGTGCGCCTGTTCAAGAAGGGCATGGTTTACCGCAAGAACAGCGTCGTGAACTTCGATCCGGTCGACCAGACCGTGCTGGCCAACGAGCAGGTCGTCGACGGGCGCGGCTGGCGCTCCGGCGCCATCGTCGAGAAGCGCGAGATACCTCAATGGTTCCTAAAGATCACTGCGTACGCGCAGGAACTTCTCGACGGACTGGACAAGCTGCCCGGCTGGCCGGATTCGGTCAAGACGATGCAGCGCAACTGGATCGGGCGCTCGGAGGGCCTGGAAATCCGCTTCGACCTGGACGGGCAGGACGGCGCCCTGACGGTATTCACGACGCGGCCGGACACGCTGATGGGCGCGACGTTTCTGTCGATCGCCGCGGAACATCCGCTGGCGCAGAAGGCAGCGCAGAATAATCCACAAATCCAGAAATTCATCGACGAGTGCCGGCACGGCGGCACTGCCGAGGCCGACATCGAGACGCAGGAAAAGAAGGGCATCGACACCGGCTTCAAGGTCGTGCATCCGGTCACCGGCGAAAAGCTGCCGGTCTGGATCGCAAACTTCGTGCTGATGGGCTACGGCACCGGCGCGGTCATGGCCGTGCCCGGACACGACGAGCGCGACTGGGAGTTCGCGACGAAGTACGACCTGTTCATCAAGATGGTCATCGTCAGCGACGCGGTGCGCGACGCGATTCGCGAACTCGGGCGCGAGGCCGATGAAAACCAGGATCCGATGAGTGCAGCGCTGGGTGTGAGCCGGCCGCTCGACGTGGTCGAGGCCCCGGGAGCGCTCGACCTCGTGCAGGACTTCGAGCGCGGGATCATCGAAGACGGGGCGTACACGGAGTACGGCTGGCTGGTCAATTCCGGCGATTACGACGGGCTCGACTACGAGGGCGCGTTCAACGCGCTCGCGGAAAGGTTCGAGCGCGAGGGCAGGGGCGCGCGGCGCGTGAACTTCCGTCTGCGCGACTGGGGCGTCAGCCGCCAGCGCTACTGGGGCTGCCCGATCCCGATCGTGTACTGCGCCAAGTGCGACGCCGTGCCGGTGCCCGAGGACCAGTTGCCCGTGCGCCTGCCCGAGGACGTGCAGTTCATGGGCGTGCAGTCGCCGATCAAGGCCGATCCTGAGTGGCGCAAGACCACATGTCCGAACTGTGGCGGGCCGGCCGAGCGCGAGACCGACACATTCGACACGTTCATGGAGTCGAGCTGGTACTACGCGCGCTACACGAGTCCCGGCGCGGCCGACATGATCGACGCGCGCGCGAACTACTGGCTGCCGGTAGACCAGTACATCGGCGGTATAGAACACGCCATTCTGCACTTGTTGTATTTTCGCTTTTACCACAAGCTGCTGCGCGACGAGGGTATGGTGCACTCCGACGAGCCGGTGACGAACCTGCTGTGCCAGGGCATGGTCATTGCCGATACGTTTTATCGCGAATCGGGAGACGGGAATCGGGAATGGATCAATCCCACCGAAGTGGAAATCATGCGCGACGAGAAGGCGCGCATCACCGGCGCCGTGCTCAAGGCTGACGGCCTGCCGGTCGAGATCGGCGCGGTCGAGAAGATGTCGAAGTCGAAGAACAACGGCGTCGATCCGCAGACGATGGTCGACAAGTACGGCGCCGACACGGTGCGCTTGTTTTCGATGTTCGCCTCGCCGCCGGAGATGTCGCTGGAGTGGTCGGAGAATGGCGTGGCGGGAATGGCGCGGTTTCTGCGCAGGCTGTGGGCGTATTGCCGAGATGCGAAAAGCGCGTCCAGTTCGAAGGTGAGTGAGATCACCTGGAACGCTGACGACGCCGATCAGGAGACAAGAACTTGTCGCAGGCAGGTCCATGAGTGTCTCAGCCAGGCAAACTACGACTACGAGCGCAAGCAATTCAACACAGTCGTGTCTGCAACAATGAAATTATTGAATGCTTTGGAGGTGCTAGGCCCAAGTGGAGCAATGGTTCCGGCCGAAATTGGGTTGAGCGCGGACAAGCCAAGACTTGCGAATCTGCAGCGTGCATTTGTTCGCTTTGAAGGACTGTCGATCTTGTTCCGTCTGCTGGCTCCGATCACGCCGCACATCGCGCATGCGTTGTGGAACGACCTCGGTTACGGCGGGAACATTCTGGATGGGGGGTGGCCGAAATCAGATCCGGAGGCTTTGAAGAAGGCTACCGTAACGCTCGCCGTGCAGGTCAACGGCAAGTTGCGCGGCACGATCGAAGTTGCCGTCGATGCGCCGCGTGAGCAGATCGAGCAGACCGCGTTGGGCAACGTCGATGTCGCCAAGTACGTCGCCGGCGCGACGCCGAAGAAGGTCATCATCGTGCCCGGCAAGATCGTCAACATTGTCGTCTAGTGCGGACCAACGCCTCTCCCGCTGGCGGGAGAGGCCGGCGCGCGCAAGCGCGACGGGTGAGGGTGGCGCTTGGAATTGCGGAGTGACCCAGACGCCACCCTCATCTGACCGCCACGGATGGCGCGAATGCCGAAAATGCAGGAGCAATTTTCGGCCGCCTGCGGCACCTTCTCCCGCCAGCGGGAGAAGGGAAGATTGCCCGCTGAACAGAAGGGAGTTCCTCATCGGCGCGCAACTAGACAGCGTTCGCCGTATCATCTGCCGCACACGCTCCATCCCATCCGCGCCGGAATCCGAACATGACGTCACGCAGACCCGTATCCTTCCTGCTGCTAGCAGGCACCGTGTTGCTCCTCAGCGCGTGTGGTTACCACCTGCGCGGCGAAGCGCAGCTGCCGGCCGGCATGGAGCGCGTGCACGTCGACAGTTCCGATCAGTTCGGTCCGCTAAAGCGCAATGTCGAAAAGGCGCTCGAACGTTCGGGTGCGAAGATCGAAGCCGCCCCCGGCGATGGCGTCGCGGAGGTCAATCTGGCCGCCGTGTCGCTGGCGCCGATCGTGCGCTCGGTCACCGCCAATGCGAAGGTCAACGAATTCACGATGCTCTATCACGTCGAACTGCAGATCACCGATGGCGCCGGCAAGGTCGTGTTGCCAAAACAGGTGCTCGAGCAGTCGCGCGTTTTCACCTTCGACCAGACCCAGGCGATCGGCACCGGCGCCGAGCAGGACGTGATCAAGAAGGAAATGGAACGCGAGATGACCCAGGTCGTGATGCGCAAGGTCCAAAGCGCCGAGCGCAAATCCGGCAGTTGAAAGGCGAGCGCCGGGATTGATGAACGCGAAAGTGCTTCCCACGGTTTGCACGGCGGCGATTCGACCGCGGGCTTGCGCATGTCGCTAACGGTCGCCCAGTTCCACAAGCACCTGGCCGGACCGGACCTCAAGCCGGTCTATCTTCTTGCCGGAGAGGAGCACCTTCTGTTGCTCGAAGCCGCCGATGCATTGCGCGCGCGGGCCAAGGAACTCGGCTATGCCGAGCGCGAAGTCCTCGATGCCGAAGGCAGCTACGACTGGAACGAATTTTCGATGGCCGCGGCATCGATGTCGCTGTTTTCCTCGCGGCGCGTGATCGACCTGCGCCTGCCGGGCGGCCGGCCCGGCAAGGACGGTGCGGCGGCGATTGTCGAGTACTGCGAAAATCCACCGCCGGATACCGTGCTGCTGATCAGCTGCACGCAATGGAGCAAGCAGCACGAGACCGCGTGGGTCGCCGCAGTCGAGCGCGCCGGAACATTCGTGCCGGTCTGGCCATTGAAACCCAATGAATTGCCGGACTGGATCGCGCAGCGCATGGCGCGCCGCGGACTGAAGCCCGATCGCGACGCGATCGCGGCGCTGGTCGAACGTATCGAAGGCAACCTGCTTGCGGCCGCGCAGGAAATCGACAAGCTCGTGCTGCTGCACGGCGACAAGCCGCTCGATGCGGCGACGATGGAGGATCTCGTCGCCGACAGCGCGCGTTTCGATGTATTCCGCCTCGCCGACGCGGCGCTGTCCGGCGACGGCGCACGCGCGCTGCGCGTGCTTGCCGGGTTGCGCGCCGAAGGCGAGCAGGTTCCCGGGCTGATGGGCTGGATACTGAACCAGCTGCAAATCATCGTGCGCCTGGCCAGCGCGGAGAACCTGTCCGCCGCATTGCGCACGGAACGCATATGGCCGGCGCGCGAGGGTCTGTATCGCAAGGCGCTCACGCGCGGCGATGCCGGCCACTGGGAGCGCTGCCTCGGCGAAGCCGCGATCATCGATCGTCTGAGCAAGGGGCGCGGGAGCGGAGATCCGTGGCTGCAACTGGAGCGCCTGATCGCCGCGATCGCACAGCCGCGCTCGGGACTGATAGGAATTAGGGCTGAGGGCTGAGGGCTGGAGTCGGTTGGCGTTTACCGCGCAACCGAGGTGCCGTCATTCCGGCGAAAGCCGGAAATCCAGCCCTTCGTGTTAGACGGATTCCACGCAGGCTCCAAGGACCCACACAATCTGCAGCACTTGCGCAAAATCATCAATCAAAGGCTGGATTCCGGCTTTCGCCGGAATGACGGAATTCATGGAGCAGCAGCACCAGCTGCTTTCAACCTTCGCCCCTCAACCCTCAGCCCTCAGCCCTCAACCCCAGTCCCTAACCCCTCCACCAAGTGACCCATCCAATAGCCATCCTCGGCGGCACGTTCGATCCGGTGCATAACGGGCATCTGCGCGTGGCCTGGGAAGCTGGCGAGGCGCTCGACGCCGAAGTGCGGCTCATGCCGGCGAATGTGCCGCCGCATCGCTCGCCACCGATTGCCAGTGCAGCACAACGCGTGAGGCTGCTGTGCGCGGCGCTGGCCGGACAGTCGCGACTGCAACTCGACGAACGCGAACTGCGCCGCGACGCGCCGTCATACACGGTGGAAACCTTGCGCGAAATGCGCACTGAATTCGGTCAGATCCGGCCGCTGATCCTGTTGATTGGCGCCGATGCCTTCGCCGGACTTCCAGGCTGGCGCGAGTGGCGCGCCTTATTCGGTCTCGCGCACATCGCTGTGCTCACGAGGCCGGGGCATGGCCTGGATCTCCCTGCTGAATTGCATGCAGAGATCGCGCCACGGCACGCCGCATCCGCGCGCGATCTCCACGAGTCGGCCGCGGGCAAGGTGTTCGGGCTTCCGGTCACGCCGCTGGAAATCTCCGCCAGCGCCGTGCGCGCGCTTCTGGCGCAAGGCCGCGAGCCGCGCTGGCTGGTCCCCGACGCCCTGTTCGCCGATCCGGAACTTCTCGAACCGTATCGGCGCGCAACTCAGCCCTCAGCCCTCAGCCCTCAGCCCTAGGTCAAGTCAGCCCTGGATTCAGGTCCTTCCGCCGTCACAAAATCGGCGTATATTCCGAAACCGCGGGCAGAGCCCGCCTTTGTCCAACCAAGAGGTGATCCGCGTTTGGCCAGTCCAGCAAAGCAATCCAGCGGCGCCCCCGCGCGCCCACGCCCCACTACCCGCAACCGCAAGAAAACCACGGTTGCCATCGATCAGGTCGAACATCTGCGCCAGCAAGTGATGGTGGCGCTCGATGAACTCAAAGCCAAAGACGTGCGTGAGATCGACGTCCGCGGCAAGACCAGCATCGCCGATTTCCTCGTCATCGCCAGCGGCACGTCGACGCGCCACGTCAAGTCGATCGCCGACGAAGTCGTCAGGTACGCCAAGAAGGCCGGAATGATGCCGCTCGGTGTCGAAGGCCAGCGCGATGCCGACTGGGTTCTGGTCGACCTCGGCGACATCATCGTCCACGTCATGCTGCCGCGAATCCGCGAGTTCTACGGACTCGAGCGCCTGTGGACCGTCGGTGACGACATGCCGGCGGCCGCAAACGCTGATTGAGAGCAGGGACGAGGGACGAGGGGCGAGCGGGAGCAAAAGCTCCGCTGCCCTTGATCTTCCCTCGCCCCTCGTCCCTCGCCCCTCCA
>DASSGP010000008.1:0-8998 GCA_035693405.1 Rudaea sp.
TCCTGGTTGACGGCCACCGCTACCTGTACGGCGACGTCAACGCAATTCCTGCCGACGCGATCGAGCGCATCGAAGTCCTGACCGACGGTGCCTCGTCGGTGTACGGCTCCGACGCGGTCGGCGGCGTTGTCAACTTCATCCTGCGCAGCAACTACCAGGGTGCGGAGTTCTCGGCCGACTACGGCATCTCCGACCATGACGACGGCGAGCGCAAGGGCTACCACTTCGTGTTCGGCCAGACCACCGACAAGGGCAGCATCATGGCCGGCGTCGACTACAACAAGTTCGACAAGGTCTCGGCCGCCAACCGTCCGTTCTCGAAGAACGCGCTGTACTACTACTACGGTGTCGCGCACGCGACCGGTTCGAGCCGTACGCCAACCGGCCAGATCCAGCTGCCGGCAAACCTGAAAGGCCAGTTCGGCTGCAGCGCAGTAACCAAAAAAGAACTTAGTTCGCCCGGCGGAAGCCTCAACGACTATCGCTGCTACAAGGGTTCGGATGCCTACAACTTCCAGGCCAACGGCAACGTCGAGCTGACCCCGCAGGAGCGCACCAATGCGTTCGTCGTCGGCAACTACAAGCTGACCGACAGCATCGAAACGTACATGGAGCTGTTCCATAACAAGACGCAGTCGGCCTCGGCCATTGCGCCGCAGCCGATCGACTCGCTGGGCAGCCCGCTGGTCGTCTCGGCGAACAGCTACTACAACCCGTTCGGCGTGGAATTCAGCAATACCGGTTTCCGCCTGAAGACGCGTTCGGTCGGCAACGGCAACCGTATCAACAATTTCAGCACCCAGGTCGACCAGTTCACCGGCGGCTTCAAGGGCACGTTCGGCGACACCAGCTGGCAGTGGAATGCGTACTTCAACTACGGCCACAGCAGCCAGCTCAGCCATACCAGCGGCTACATCAACCTCAAGAAGCTCGGCGCCGGCAGCGGCCCGTCGTTCCTGAATGCAGCCGGCCAGGTGCAGTGCGGAACAGCCGCCAACCCGATCGCGCTGACCGATTGCACACCGTTCAACTTCTTCGATGTGCTCGCTCCGAACACGATCGCGGCGTTCAACAATGCCTCGGGCAACACGTTTACGAACGTCAACTACGTCGAGCGTTCGGTCGTTGGCGAAGTCAACGGCAACCTGTTCGATCTGCCGGCCGGTACGGTCCAGCTCGCCGGTGGCGTGAGCTACCGCAAGCAGTTCGGCGAGACGATTCCTGACGCGATCGAAGTTCCGGATGCGGCCGGCGTGTGCGATATCGGCACCGGTTGCGTGTCGCCGATCAATGGCGGCTACAACGTCAAGGAAGCGTACGCGGAAGTCCTGATCCCGATCCTGAAGGACGTTCCGTTCGCCAACGCGTTGAACCTGACGCTCGGCGACCGCTACTCGAAGTACAGCAACTTCGGCAGCACGAACAACACCAAGGTCGCCGTCGAGTGGCGTCCGATCGAAGACCTGCTGCTGCGCGGCACGGTGTCGAAGGTGTTCCGCGCACCGACGATCTCCGATCTGTACCAGGGTGCAACGTCCGACGCACCGCAGGCAGTCGATCCATGCTACGGCCTCAAGGCGCCGAATGCGGCATGCGTAGGTGTTCCGACTGACGGCAGCTTCCAGCCGCTGACGGGACAGACCAGCCAGATCAACGGCGTGCAGTCCGGTTCCGTCGCCGCGGGCTTCCCGCTCGGACCGGAACAGGGCAAGTCGTTCGACTTCGGCTTCGTCTACGATCCGCACTGGATCCCGGGCCTGTCGCTGAGCACCGACTTGTGGCGCGTCTACCTGAACAACGAAATCAGCCGCGTCACCGCGCAAAACGCGTTGACCCTGTGCTATCTGCAGAACGGCGGCCCGACTTGCGATCTGATCCATCGCACGCAAGGCGGTCCGTCGAATGGCCAGATCAGCTTCGTGCAGGAGCCGAAGGGTAACCTCGGCCGCCTCGATGCGAAGGGCGTCGATTTCTCGGTTCGTTATCGTCTGCCGGAAACCGGCTTCGGCAACTTCGCGATCAACTTCCAGACCACGTATCTGGATCGTTTCGCGGACGATCCGGCACCGGGCCAGCCGGGCGACATCACGCAGGAATACGCCGGGCACTACTCGACCGGCGCGTCGGCGATCTCCTACGCGAACTTCTCGCGCTGGAAAGCCCTCATGACGTTGAACTGGAACATGGGTCCGTTCAGCGCCGCGTGGACGGCACGCTACGTCGGCAACTACACGGTCGGCTATGCTCGCGAGGACTACGGCCAGTCGGCGTGCCAATCGAACAGCCCTCCGGGTTGCGAGCTGCATTACGGCGCGTCCGTGTACCACAACATCACGGCCGGCTACAATCTCGAGCCGCTCAACACGCGCGTCGATGTCGGTATCGACAACCTGTCCGACAAGGCGCCGGCGCTCATCTATCAGAACAACACGCTCAACGGCAACGTTGACGCGAACACGTTCGATACGATCGGCCGGTTCTATTGGGCACGTGTGACCGTGAAGTTCTAAACAGCAAGTTTGTTACCATTGCAGGCCGCGCGGTGCGAACCGCGCGGCTTTTTTCTTTTCCGCCTTCCGAATTCGTCCATGCAGCCTGCCGCGTCGACCCTCTCCGAAATCTCTGCGGCAATCCAGCAGGGCCACCTGCAGGCTGCCGAGCAGCTGGCGCGCGAACAACTGCACAGGCATCCCGGGGACGAAAGCATTCTTACCCTGCTCGGACTGAGCGTGCAGATGCAGGGGCGGCCCGGCGATGCAGCCGTGTACTTCGAGGAACTGACCCGGCTGCATCCGGGCGCCGCGATGCACTGGAACAACCTCGGCTCGGTCCTGCGCGACGCAGGCCGCGGCGAACCTGCCGAAGCCGCTTACCGCCGGGCGCAGGCGCTGGCGCCCCGCGACAGTCAGATTCTCGAGAACCTCGGCCTGCTCTATTACGACCGGGCCGACTACGCCGCCGCCAGGGTATGTTTCATCGGCGCGAGCGAGATCGATCCGGCGTCGACGATGGCGCGCATCTATGGCGCCCATGCATGCTGCGAATGTACCGACATGCCGACCGCGGAACGTCTGGTTGGACCATGGTGGCAGTGGACAAACATCGACTTCGAGCAGCAGCTCGTGCTCGCCTCGGTCATGCTCCGCCTCAGCCATGTGGACACGGCCGAGACGATCCTGCGGCGCGCCCTTCCGCGTGCGCCCGAGAAGGCGCGCGTGACCGTGCGCCTGCTGACGCTGTGCGAGCGCCTGAACCGGGTCGAAGAGGCGCAGGCGTTGCTGGCCCAATTGCCGCCACCGGCCGGTGTCAGCGATCCGGATCTGCAGTCCGACATCATCAATGCGCATGCCGCGCTGGCGGCGCGTGAGAACGACTACCAGAAGGCGCGCGACCTGCTCGAACCGCTGGCCGGAATCGGCACTCCCGGCAGCGAATTCTTCTTCGCCCTGGCGCGCATTCGCGACAAGCTCGGCGACGTCGACGGCACGATGCAGGCCCTGACCAGGGCGCACGCACTGCAGATGCAGAAAGCCTCGCTGATGATTCCGGAGCTCATCGCCTCGGGCGCCGAGCCCCTCACCGCCGGTCTGGATCCGATCAGCGCGGAAAGCCGGCAGCAGTGGCTCGACATGCCCGGGCCCGGCGAGGACGAATCGCCGATCTTCATCATGGGATTCCCGCGCTCCGGCACGACGATGCTCGAGCAGATGCTCGACGCCGTGCCGGCTCTGCGCGCGATGGACGAGCAGCCGTTCCTGCAAAGCGTGGTCGAGCGCATCGAGCAGTTCGGCTTGCGCTACCCGCGCGACTTGCACAGGCTGAACGCGCAGCAATGCGACGAATTGCGCAAAGTATACTGGAACCTCGTGCGCAAGACGGTCAAGCTCGAACCCGGACAGCGCCTGGTCGACAAGAATCCGCTGAACATGCTGCGCCTGCCGCTGGTGAACCGGCTGTTCCCGCGCTCACGCATCATCTTCGCGATGCGCCACCCCTGCGACGTCGTGCTGAGCAACTACCTGCAGAGTTTCGGCGCGCCGGCGTTCATGCTGCTGTGCTCGACGCTCGAGCGCCTGGCACGCGGCTACGTCAACGCAATGCAGGGCTGGCTGCATCATGTCGCCATCCTCCAGCCGACGCTGTTTTCGCTGCGCCACGAAGACCTGCTGACCGATTTCACCGGCACCGCGCAGCGCATCGGCGATTTCGTCGGCATCGCCGATTCGGCGCCGATGCTCAGGTTCCATGAGCACGCGAAGCAGAAAGGATATATTGCAACACCGAGTTATGCTCAGGTCACCGAACCGGTGAACCGCAAGGGAGTCGACCGCTGGCGGCGCTATCGCCGGTACCTCGAACCGATCCTGCCGGCGCTGAAGCCGGTATTGGAGCATTGGCACTATGCAGACTGAAGTCGCTGCGCCGAATCGGCTGAGCCTGGAGCGCTGCATCCAGGTATTCGATGGCGCGCTGACGCCGGAGTTCAGCGCGCAGATGGTGCAGTCGTTCAACCGTATGAGCCAGTTCCATGTTCCGAACGGACGTGGCCAGAAACGCGGCTTCGATGCGAGCGCCTGGACCGAGTTGAACATCTCGCCGCTGGCCGATACCGGCATGAAGGGCTTTTTCCTCAAGCAGATCGACGATCACCTGGCACTGTACAACCAGCGGCTCGAACTGGTGCTGCCGGTGCCGACCCGCCCACGCATCGAAGACATCCGCATCAAACGCTACCGCGTCGGCGCCGACGAAAAGTTCGAGCCGCATTTCGACTCGATGGACGACAAGGCGAACCGGTATCTGGTGTTCCTGTGGTATTTGAACGATGTCGCCGAAGGTGGCGAAACCGAGTTCTGCAATCTCGGTATCAGGGTGGCTCCGCGCGCGGGCCGCCTGCTGATGTTTCCGCCGTACTGGATGTTCCAGCACGCCGGCCTTGCGCCGCGCTCGAACGACAAATATATAGTCTCGACCTACCTGCTGTTCTAGCTTCGCCGACGATGACCATCGACCAGACCACAATCGCCAAGACCCGCCTGGACGGCCTGACGCCGCAGGCGATCCGCTACGTGATCGCCACGGCGAATGCGCTTGAACTTGGCCGCGTCGACGAAGCCGAGCGTCACATCATGGGCGTCATGGCGCTCAACCCGAATCATCCGGAAGTGCTGCGCCTGCTCGCCGGAATACAAAACCTGCGCGGCGACAAGGCCGGCGCAATCGCAACGATGCGGCGCGCCGTCGCCTTGCGCCCGAACGACGCGCTGTATCACAACACGCTCGGCGCCGTGCTCGGCGAGAACACCGATCTCGACGCCGCGATCGAAACTCTGCGCCGCGCCTGCGAACTGCAGCCGAACCTGCCGTCGCCGTGGTTCAACCTCGGCCTGCTGCTGATGCGGTGCGTCCGCCCGGAGGAATCCGTCGAGGCGCTGCGACGGGCGGTCGAACTGCAACCTGATCATGCCCACGCACGCGTGATGCTCGGCGAGATGCTGCGCGCGAGCGGGCGCTTCGAGGAAGCCGGGGCGGAATACCGGCGCGTCATCGCGCAAAAGCCCGACGCCGGCACGGCCTGGTGGGGACTGGCCGACCTCAAGACCGGCAAGCTCGGCGACGCCGACATCGACGCGATCCGGCGCGCAATGCAACGCCCGAGCGCCGGCGACGACGATCTGATCGCAATGGGCTACGCGCTGGCCAAAGGGCTGGACGACCACAAGCAATACGCCGAGTCGCTTGCAGTCCTGGCCCAGACGCACGCCCGCTCGCGCAACCGGCGCCAGTGGAACGCCGCCGAGGCGTCGAGCCGCATCGACACGATCCTGGCCGCGTCGACACCGCCGCCCGCGGGTGCGTCCGAGCCGATCGGCGGCGAAGTCATCTTCATCGCCAGCATGCCGCGCTCGGGATCGACGCTGACCGACCAGATTCTCGCCTCGCATTCGCAGGTCAGCGGTCCCGGAGAACTGACCGAGTTGCCGCAAGTCCTGACCGAAGAGTCCAAGCAGCGCAAGCAACTGTTCCCGCACTGGGTCAAGGCGATGACGCCGGCCGACTGGCTGCGCCTCGGCAATCGTTACCTCGAGCGCACCGCGCATTTCGGCAAGCAGGCCCGGCGCTTCACCGACAAGCTGCCGAACAACTGGCAGTACGTCGGCGCGATCATGGCGATGTTGCCGGCGGCAAAGGTCATCATCGTCCGCCGCGATCCGCTGGAAACCTGTTTCGGCTGCTATCGGCAGTACC
The DNA here is from genome assembly GCA_035693405.1 of Rudaea sp. Lineage (GTDB taxonomy): Bacteria > Pseudomonadota > Gammaproteobacteria > Xanthomonadales > Rhodanobacteraceae > Rudaea. Next base: position 6,250 of record DASSGP010000008.1, read on the forward strand.
TCGGCAACAACGAGTACACGCACACGTTCGCCGACTTGGCCGCCTACTGGCGCGACTTCGACCGCGCCACGCGCCACTGGCTCAAACTCTATCCGGACCGCGTGTATGAAAATGTATACGAGGATCTGGTCGCCGATCCGCAGACGAAGATCCGTGAACTGCTGGCCTTCTGCAATCTGCCGTTCGAGCAGGGCTGCGTCGACTTCCACAAGACCGAGCGCGACGTGCACACGCCGAGCGCGGCGCAGGTGCGCGAACCCATCCGGCGCGACACGGCGCGCGCGCCGCGCTATGGCGCCCTGCTCGATCCGCTGCGCAAGGAATTGGGGTTACCGCCCTTTGTTGCGTAGTCGCGATAAACGGCGCTTGTTTTTTGAACGCGGATTACCGCGGATCAACACGGATTTGCGCGGATAAGAGCAGATCAAGTCGGAAGGAACACGGACGACCCTCTCTGAAATTGCTCTATCCGCGTTCATCCGTGTTGATCCGCGTACATCCGCGTTAAAAAATAGAACGTCCCACCTTCAAGACGCTTGGAAGAACCAATCGCAATGGGCAATATCGTCTGGCTCGCCTCGTACCCGAAGTCCGGCAACACCTGGCTGCGCGCATTCCTGGCCAACCTGATTGCCGGCCGGCCGACGCCGGTGCCGCTCGCCGAATTTCCGCGCTATGCAGACCAGGATGCCCGGCCCGAGCTGTTCGCCGAGGTCGCCGGCGAGCCGATCGCCGGGATGGATTTTGCCGGGCTCTGCGCCCTGCGCCCGCGCGTGCATGCCCACATCGCCGCGCGCGCCGTGAAGACAGTGTTCGTCAAGACCCACAGCGCCGCCGGAATTCACGACGGCGTTCCGCTGCACAATCCCGACGTCACGGCCGGAGCGATCGTCGTCGTGCGCAACCCGCTCGATGTCGCAATCAGCATGTCGCACCATTTCGGCATCGGCATCGATGCGGCGATCGACTACCTCGGCAACGACGACACCGCGAGCGAGAACAACGAACTGTTCGTCAGTGAATTTCTCGGATCATGGTCGCTGCATACCAGGAGCTGGGCCGACCAGGAAGGCCCGCGTGTTCTCGTGCTGCGCTATGAAGACCTGCTGGAGAAACCGGCCAAGTGGTTCGGCAAGGTCGCGCGTCTGGTCGGCCTGGATGCGGACCGCGGCCGCGTCGAGCGCGCGATCCGCCACGCCAGCTTTCCGAGTCTCAGCGGCATGGAACGGCGCGACGGTTTCGTCGAAGTGCCGATCAAGGGCAAGCACTTTTTCCGCGCCGGGCGCGCGAATCAATGGCGCGACCTGCTGACACGCGCCCAGGTCGAGCGCATAGTGGCGCGCCACCGCGAACAGATGGCGCGTTTCCGCTATGTTCCCGCGGGCTACTGAGCCAGCCAGAAGATGACTACGCCGAAGATCGAAGCCGCGCTGATCGACGAACTGATCGCCACATTCGCCGCCGGCGCGACGCGCAGCGGACCATTGTTGCCGCTGGCCGCAATGATCGCCCGCCTGCGCGAAACCCGGCACAGCGCTGAATTCCTAGCGCACCTTGGCGAAGCGATGATCCGCGGCGGTTTTGCCGAACCGGCCGCGGCGGTGCTGGCGTCGGCGCTCGAGCAGTATCCCGACGACGTCGAACTGCACTACCTGCGCGGCAATGCGCTGCGCGTGAGCCAGCGCCACGACGAAGCCGAGCAGGACTTTCGCAAGGCACTCGCACGCAAGCCCGCTCACCGGCAGGCTTCGTTGTCGCTGGCCTTCATGCTGAGGGAGCATGGCCGCATCAATGCCGCCGCCGAAGTGGCGCTGGCACTGTGGCGCCACCATCGCGACGATCCGGTGCTGGCTCTGGCGCTGCTCGACTTCCTGCGCGAATCCGGCGCGCACCTGCAGGCGAACGCGATTGCCGAAGCGGCGCACGCGCACTGGCCGGACCACGCGCGCATTGCCGCCGTGGCCGGAGAGATCGCGCTCGCCCTCGGTGATTTCGCCGCCGCGCGCAAGGCCCTGCGTCGCGCTGTCGAGATCGATCCTGGACAAAGTTCGGCATGGCTGCGCCTGAGCTATTGCCAGCGTTGCGAGGACCCGGCGGACGCCGACCTCGCGCTCATCGAAAGGGCCTGGGGCGATCCACGCCTTGCACCGCAGTCGCGCATCTGCGCCGGCTTTGCCATGGGCAAGTTGCGCGACGACCTCAATGACGTCGCCGGCGCCAGCGCGGTATTGCGCGAAGCCAATGCGCTGGCGCGCGCGGCGTCGCGCTGGAATCCGGCCGAATGGCGCGCCGCGATCGAACAGCAGCTCGCGAGCCGTTCACCGCCACCGATCGCGTTCGATGCGAATTTCGTTCCGGTCTTCGTCGTCGGGCTGCCGCGTTCCGGAACGACGCTCGTCGCAACGCGACTCGCTCGCAACGGCGCCGTGCGCGATCGCGGCGAACTCAACTGGATCGCGGCGATGCATGCGCACCTGCTCTCGCAGAATGCGTTGCTCGATGCCTCGGCGCTGCAAACGGTCGCGCCGCTGATTGTCACTCAGATGCGCAGGGACGACGCCCCGGCACGCTGCTACATCGACAAGAATCCGCTGAATTTCCGCTATCTGAACCTGATAGGGGCGTTGTTTCCGAATGCGCGCATCGTGCACTGCCGGCGCGGCGGGCGCGACACCGCGCTGTCGCTATGGTCGCAGCACTTTGCGCATCCGGACCTCGGGTTCACCTACGATTTTTCCGCGATTGCCGA
>DASSGP010000009.1:0-50352 GCA_035693405.1 Rudaea sp.
CTCATATGCGGCAGCATGATCGGGTTCCTGCTGATTTCCGCGGCATGGTCTGTTGCTGTCGTCAGCGGCGCGTTGCATGCGCCGCTGACGGTAAATCCGGCATTCACGGGCGTGCTGCTGGTGATGAGCTACGAACTCGGCGGCGACATCCTGCGTGCCGTGCAATTGGCGAAAAACCTGAGCGCTTCGGAAGCCCATTTGCGCGACACCGAGCAGCGCATGGACATGGCGGTTCGCGGCGCCGGTGTCGGCCTGTGGAGCCGCGATCTCGCACGCGGGGATTCGTGGGTGTCCGAAACCGGCATGAGGGTGCTCGGGTTCGGGCCGGACGAAGAATGGGATCGCGACCGCTTCTACGAGCGCTTGCCTCCGGCCGATCGCAAGACGCTGGAAGGCGCCGTCGCATCAGCGCTGGAAGGCAAGGGCGAATTCAACACCGAATACCGCATCATCGGCAGCGATCGCCGGACCCGCTGGATCATGGTCCGCGGCCAGGTGGAGTTCGATGCGGCGACGTGCACGCCGCTGCGCATGCGCGGCATCGTCAGCGAAATCACCGAACGCCGGCAGGCAGAGGAGCGCTTGCGGCTCGTCGTCGAGATGTCGCCGACGGCGCTGCTGATGGTGAACGCGCAGGGGCTGATCATCCTCGTCAACCGGCAGGCAGAAATCGTGCTCGGCTTTACGCGTGAAGAAATGGCCGGCATGAACGTCGATGCCCTCGTGCCGCGCCGCTATCGCGACCGCCACGGCGACGAACGCGCCGCCTACGTCGCGCACGCCACCACCAGCGCGATGGGCGCCGGACGCGAGTTGTTCGCGCAGCGCAAGGACGGCTCCGAGGTGCCGGTCGAAATCGCGCTCAGTCCGATTCACGGCGATACCGGACTGTCTGTGCTCGTCTCGATCGTGGACATCAGCGAACGCAAGCGCGCCGACCGCGAATCCGCGCTGCAGCGCGACGAACTGGCGCACCTGTCGCGCGTGGCGCTGCTGGCCGAACTGTCCGGTTCGCTGGCGCACGAGTTGAACCAGCCGTTGACCGCGATTCTGAGCAACGCGCAGGCGGCAGTCCGCTTCCTGGCACATTCGCCGCCGAATCTCGACGAAGTTCGCGACAGCCTGACCAATATCGTCGAAAACGACAAGCGCGCGGGTGAGGTGATCCGCAGGTTGCGGGCGATGTTGCGCAAGGATCGCGCGGATCACCGGCGCCTGGACATGAACGACGTCGTGCTCGAGGTGCTGGGCATCATTCGCAGTGATATGCTCAACCGCAACGTCGATGTGGTTCTCGAACTCCATCCAAACCTGCCGCCGATCGAGGGCGACCGCGTCCAGCTTCAGCAGGTTCTGCTCAATCTCGTCATGAACGGCACCGACGCGATGGCGGACGTCAGCGCCGGTCGCGAAATTGCGCTGCATACGCAAGCGACCGACGCCGGCGGCGTGCAGGTTTCGGTCACGGATGCCGGCCGCGGCATTCCCGAGGAAGACATCGAGCGGATCTTTTCCCCATTCGTCACTACCAAAGCCAGCGGCATCGGACTCGGTTTGGCGGTCTGTGTGTCGATCATCCACACGCATCGCGGCGCGATCTGGGCGGCGAACAACGATGCTCGCGGGGCCACCGTGCACTTCACGCTTCCCGCACCGGGAGACTCGTCGCATCCGTCGTCGCCTTAGGCGGCCCAGTGGGAACCCGGTTCAGGAGTCCGGAACAACGGTATGCTATACAGGGCGCGCTGACCGGTTGAACTGCGCTAATCTCTCGGCAGATGGGCCTTGGCCGAGCGCTTTCGAATTCCTTGCTCAAGAATGTGGAGGGGATTCATGTTCGGCGTAAAGGGGGGGTCTGGCCAAGTTTAATACGCCGGTGCCGTCCGGGCGCGAACGGCGTGCGCCGCTGGTCGTGGTCGTCGACGACGACCAGATCAACGTGGAAGTGATCAGCGCGTTTCTCGGGGATCAGGGCTACGACGTGCTGCCCGCGCTCAGCGGCGAACAGGCGTTGGAGCTGTGCACGTTCCGCAAGCCGGATCTTGCGCTGTTCGACCTCAGGATGCCGGGCATGGACGGCATCACGCTGTGCCGGCGCTTTCGCGAAACACCGGAACTCGCCGCGGTCCCCGTCATCTTCATCACCGGCACCGCCGACGAAGAAGGCCTGGTCGAATGTTTCGAGGCCGGCGCCGTCGACTTCCTGGCCAAGCCGGTGCGCGTTGCCGAGTTGCTGCAGCGAGTCCGCACGCACCTGGAGTTGAAATTCTCGCGCGATCGGCTCGTGTCCAAGGCGCGCGACTGCGACTCACTGACGGCGATGGTCGCGCATGATCTGAAGAGTCCTCTCGCCTCGATACGCTTCAGCGTGCAGATGCTGCTCGAGGAACCCGCGCTGCGCGAAGAGCGGCTGCAGGACTTGCTCAATGCGCTGGTCGACTCGACCGACCGGACGCTTTTCTTCATCGACGATTTCCTGACTCGTAACGCGGCCGCCAGCATGGTGTCGCTGGATGCTTTCGGGCCGTTCGACCTGCGCGAAGTCGTACGCTCGCTGGTTGCGCGCTTCGACCTGTTCGGGAGCGAGAAAAACATACGCGTGAAGCTCGGACCCGGCACTGCCCTCGAAGCATTTGGCGATGCGCTGGCGGCCGAGCGCGTGGTCGAAAACCTGCTCAGCAACGCGGTGAAGTTTGCGCCTCCGGGAACTCGCGTGGATGTGGCAACGGAAGAAGGCAATCCGGGCAGCGTCCGCGTTCGCGTGCTCGATCGCGGCCCTGGAATCGACGCCGCCGATCGCAAGAGGCTGTTCCAGCGCTATACGCGCTTGAGCGCAACCCCGACATCCGGGGAGTCATCGACCGGCCTGGGCCTGTCGATCGCCAAGCAACTTGCCGAGGCCATGCATGGCAGCCTCGCCTACGAAGCGCGCGAGGGCGGCGGTTCGGTATTCGTGTTCGAGATGCCGACGCGCCCGGTGAGCTAGCCGGGAATCGGGCGTGCGCAAGGGCGGGGGCCCAGCTCCAGGATCAGTCTGTTCAGGGTCGCACACGGATACTATCGCTGCAGCGGCGGTCCGGGCTTCGCTGCGGAAGGCGTTGGTCAAGCTACCGAAGCGTTCGCCGCCAATCGTCCGTCGAGTGGTCGCGATCACGCGTGCGAGGAGCCAATCATGGCGACAACAAAAGGCAGGGCTGCGCGGCGAACGAACGTCCGGCGGGCGACAACTGCGTCGGCGAAAGTGCCGCGAGGCGAACAATCGGCGAACCGCTTCGGTGCCGTAACGTTGACCCACCCCGAGCGCGTCGTCTTTCCGGCCGATGGCATAACCAAGCTCGACGTCGCCGAGTACTACCGGCAGGTGCTGCCGCGGCTGCTTGCCGGCATCGAGGGGCGTCCCTTGTCGGTCATCCGCTGCCCGGCCGGAATTTCGGGCGAGTGCTTCTTCCAGAAGCATCTGACGTCCGGCCTCAAGCACGTCAGCACCGTTCCGCTCAAGGAAGAAAGCGGCGGCACCGGCGACTACGTCTATGTCGATGATGCCGACGCCGTGTTTGAACTCGTGCAGTTCAACGCGCTGGAGTTTCATCCCTGGGGAGCGACCGCGGCCGATCCCGAGCATGCGCAATATCTGGTGTTCGATCTGGACCCCGCACCCGAAATTGCCTGGGGTCGCGTCGTTGCGGCGGCGATCGACGTGCGCGATCTGCTCGGCAAGGCCGGGCTGAAGTCGTTCGTGCGCACGACCGGAGGCAAGGGCCTGCATGTCGTCGTGCCGTTGTGCCCCGCGGCAAACTGGGACAAAGCGAAAAAGTTTGCACATGCGCTCGCGGAGAGTTTCGCCGCCGTGCGCCCCGGGGAATTCCTCGCCGTGGCCAGCAAGCAGCGGCGCGACGGCAAGATCTTCATCGACTATCTGCGCAACACTCGCGGAGCCACGAGCGTTGCCTCGTATTCGCTGCGCGCGCGGGCCGGAGCGCCCGTTGCCGTTCCCCTGCGCTGGGCCGAACTCAAGACGATCAGGAGCGGCGATGCGTTCAACATCCGTAACGTGCCGGCGCGCCTCAAGCGCATGCGCGCTGATCCGTGGGCCGGATACGATTCGCTGCGCCAGGACCTCGACAGCATCGCGGAACTGCCGGGCAAGTAGCCACATTTGCGCCGGCCCCGGGCGGACATGCGGGGAAAATCCGTTGCAGGAAAGTGCCGACCTGCAGTAGCGGTATACTCGTCGGCCGTGGAAATGCACAACGACTGTGTTCCGGGAGACGCCTGATGAATCGTACTGTTGCGCCACCGCGATCGCACGGGACCGAATTCGACGTGGGCACATTCGTGCGCGCCGCCGCTCACGAGATAGCCGGTCAGCTCAATGCGATCTCGATGAATGCCGAACTCGTCAAACTGCTGCTCGAACGCGCCGATGTCGCCCGCGCCGACGAGACGATCAAGCGCATGCTGAGCGACTGCGGGCGCTACGGGCGCATGGTGCGCTCGCTCGAACGATTCGGCTCCTGCCTGACTGCGCGCGAACGCGAGCCGGTAAAAGTCGCTGACTTGATCGAGGCCGCAACGGCCGCATTCGCGCAGGAGCGTTCGGGCGCGAAGCCGACGCTGCAGGTCGAAGTCGGCGACGCCTCGATCGTTGTCGACCGGGTAGGAATGCAGCGGGTCTTGTCCGGCCTGCTGCACAACGCGGCCGAAGCAGGCGCCGGTTCGATCAGCGTCAAGGCGCGGCGCGATGCGGATGCCCTGACCATCGTCGTTGCCGACGATGGCGCAGGCATCCCGGCAAAGATCCGCGCGCGCATCGCCGAACCGTTCTTCACGACTCGCCGCGACGAAGGTCACAACGGTCTGGGTCTCACGCTTGCGGCGGAGATCGCCGGCGCCCATGGCGGCAGTCTGTCGATCGATGAGAACGAAGGTCGCGGCACATGCGCGACGCTGCGCCTGCCGCTCGCGTAGGGAGCAGAGGGGAACTCGTGAGTCAGCGCTGCTCGATCGTCGCCTTGAGCAGGTCGGCGTGCACGGGTTTTACCAGATGCGTGTCGAATCCGGCATCACGCCCGCGCGCGCGATCGCTCTCCTGGCCATAGCCGGTCATCGCGACCAGGCGTACGCGATCGAGCGCGTTTTCGGCGCGGATCTGCCGCGCCAGTTCAAAGCCGTCGATCTCAGGCATTCCGATGTCGAGCAGGATGACATCGGGGCGGAACACCAGCGCGGCCGCAAGCACGTCATTGCCGCTGTGAACGGTGTGCGACTGATGTCCCCACAGGTCCAGCAATGCCGACGTGCTGGCGACCAGGTCACGATTGTCGTCGGCGACCAGCACGCGCAGCGATTCTGAAGCGTCCGTGGCCGGCGGCGCGGCCGCTCGGGTGGCGGCGATTTCCGCCGGCGCTTCGACCAGTGGCAGGCGAACCACGAATTCGCTGCCCTTGCCCTGGCCGGCACTGATCGCCCGTACGTCGCCACTGTGCAGTTCAGTGACCCTGCGGACCAGCGCAAGCCCGACGCCCAGGCCGCCGGCGGAGCGCGCCAGCGACTGGTCGGCCTGGGTGAAAGGTTCGAACACGCGCGGCAGCAGTTCCGGCCCGATGCCCTGGCCGCTGTCGTGCACGCTTACGCGAACCTCCGATTGTTCCGGAGCGGCGGTGACGCTGATATAGCCATGATCGGGCGTATATTTTGCCGCATTATGCAATATGTTCGCGAATGCCTGGATCAGCCGTGCGCTGTCACCGTCGACATACATCGGCCGCGGGTCGATCTTCAGATCGAGGCGGTGGCCGCGCGCGCTGATCAACGGCTGCACCGTCTCGATTGCGGCACGCAGGATCGGCTTCAGGTCGACGACGGCTTTCTCCACCAGGATCTTGTTCTGGGAAATGCGCGCCGCATCGAGCAGATCGTCGACCATGCGAACGAGCTGATCGATCTGCCGTCGCATCGTCGGCAGCACCGAATCGACCGTCGACCACCGCCGCTGCCGGTCCGCCTCGAGCAGATACAGCGCGTTGCGCAAGGGCGCCAACGGATTGCGCAGCTCATGCGCCAGCATCGCCAGGAACTCGTCCTTGCGCCGGTCCGCGAGCAGCAATTGGTCGGCCTGCTGCCGCAGGCGCTGCTCGAGTTGCTTGCGCTCGGTCACATCGAGCGCGAATCCGACGTATTCGTCGGCACTGGCGAAGACTCGCGCATAGCCGACGACGACCGAGACACGTTCACCTCCACGGCGGACGAATTCCTTTTCATAAGGCGTGCAGACACCGGCTGTCGCCACCTGGACGAATGCCGCGTCGTCGATGTGGCGATACTCCGGGGGGGTTTGTGCAACCACGTTGATCCTGCCCTCGGCCAGGTCCTCGTCGGAAAAATCCAGCATCTTCAGGAACGCCCCGTTGGCCTGGGCCACGTTGCCATCGCGATCGAAACTCAGCATCAGGCCGATGACGTCCGCTTCGACGAGCACGCGCAGGCGCGATTGCGTGACCTGCAACGCCCGGTCGAGACGTTGCTGCTCGGTCGTGTCGACCCAACTGTGGACCGCGCCGATGATGTGGCCGTCGATGTTGCGGACCGGAGCGACATTGACGATGACCGTGAGCGGCGGCCGCCCGGGCCGGGCGACGACCCAAGCCTCGTCGCGGACGATCGTGCCTTCATTCATGGCGCGATACAGCGGCAGCATCGAAGGCGCGGGAATCGTTCCATCCGGCAGCAGCTTGCGGTAAAGCTCGCGCGAGGGCCTGTTTTCGCCCGGGCCGAGCCATTCGCGCATCTGGCTGCTCATCGCCACCATCGCGAAGTCCGGTCCCGGACCTGTCATCGAGATGCCGATCGGCGCGTTTTCAAGAATCGTCTTCAGGGTTTGCTCGCTGGCGAGCGCGGCATGCGCGCGCTGGGAAACTTGCTCGGCGGCCGCGGCCAGTGCGAGCTCGGCGTTGCGCCGCTCGGTGGAGTCGCGGAACACGATCACGGCTCCCTGGATGGCCCCGCCGGCCTCGACGATCGGAGCCGCGCTGTCTTCGATGACAAACTCGCGGCCATCGCGAGCCCGCAGCAGCGTATGGTTGGCGAGCCCTCTGACCCGGCCTTCGGCAACGGCGCCGGCGACCAGGTCGGGGGCTGGCCGACGCGTGGCTTCTTCGATCGCGTCGAACACTTCCGGCAGCGGCTTGCCCAACGCATCCTGCTGCGTCCATCCGGTGAGCGCCTCCGCAACCGGATTGAGCAGCACAATGCGGCCCTGCGGATCGGTGACGATGACACCGTCGCCGATACTCCGCAGCGTCGTGCCGAGCCATTCGCGCTGCACGTAGAGCTCGCCCGCGGCACGATTGCGCGCCAGCAGGTCGCGGCGCAGCAACGCAGCGGCCAGTGCGATCAACACCAGGCCGACGACCATGCCGAGGAAACGCGAATACACGGTCTCGGAGTACAGCTCGATCTCGCGCGCGTCGCGCAAGGCCTGTCGTTTTTTCTCGGTCTCGCGCATGCTGTCGACGAGTTGCCGGATCGCGCGCATCGTCAACATGCCCGAATCCGTCGCTACCAGCGACATTGCCGCAGCGGCATCGCCGGCGTCGATCAGCGCTATCGAGTGGCGCAGCTCATCGACCTTGTCGGCGACAAGTTGTTCCAGTGCGCCGAGCCTTTGCAGTTGCTCGGGCTCGTCAGCGAGCAGAGGTTTCAGCGCAGCGATCTTGATGTCGATAGCGGCAGTGGCCGCGCGATAGGGGTCCAGGTAGGAGGTCTTTTGCGTCAGCAGATAGCCGCGCTGGCCGGTTTCTGCGTCGGTGAGTTCGGACAACAGGTCGTCGATCGCGTAGATCGTGTCGCGTGAACGCGCGCTGGCGGCGGCCCCGGCTACCAGCTCGCCGGCGTTGTAGTTGGAAAGCAGCGCGTTTCCGATCAGTACCAGCGCCACCAAGGCAAGCGCGATAGTCCACAGTGCCCGTTTCAGGTTGCTCACCGAATACGCACTCCAAGGGCAAACGACACCAGCGTCAATGGGGATTGAATCTTAGCGTCCCGTGATAGCCGTGCCGCTCGGCAGGAGACATCCATTTGGTGGGCATCCCTTTGTTCTGGTCCTGGATCCCCCACGGTCACGATACCCGCCTCTCGTCATTTGTGCCCAGGCGGAAGAAGCCAGTTCGTGCAAAGTTCGAGCTTACCTGAAGCAACGCGGCCACGTGGAGTTGCCGTCCGATGCCGTCAGACAAGCCGGAAGAGGGCACTCCGCCCGGAGAGTCTTTCCCCGGAATCCGTGTTGCGCGGAAGGCCGCCGTTCCGGCCGCGTTTTGAAAATTCGCGACGGCGTGCTTCCACCGTCCTTATCTTTGCGCGGAAGTTTCGCAAGGGATGTGCCAATGAACAGAACGCGCTCATCGGCCAATTTCCGCGACTCGCGCTCCAGGCGCCATGCAATCTGGAAAGAAATCTTACTTCCGCATTGCAAAATGCAGGAAACTTCCAAGCCATCAAGGGGCATTTCGCTTCGCGCAGCTTGCACACACTTGGCGGTTTGTCCCGCACCGCGCCGGCGGGGTGATGGCGCTACAAGCGCGTGCCGCCCCGCCAGAAATTCCCGATTCCCTGCCGCTGCCGCGACGACCGGATACAGCGAGCTCTTGATGGCACGCCGATTGCTCTCTCCGTTGCGCTGTACAAATCCGATGTTTGCTCGCCGGTCGGCACATGCTGCTTAGTGCCCGCGTGCCGCCCACGAGCTCCCGCCCAGAGAAGAGGTGCGTTCATGACCATTCAGCCAATCATTCTGTCGCGCGCGACAAGCGCGCGCGGCTTCGCCGCGATGGACCAGAAAAAACAACGAGAGATCGCGCGTCGCGGCGGACTCGCCGCGCAGGCCCTCGGCACGGCGCACCGATTCTCGCCCGAGGAAGCGCGGCAAGCAGGACGCAAGGGCGGCGAAGCCGTGAGCGGCAACCGCCAGCACATGGCCAGCATCGGCCGTCGCGGCGGCGTGGCACGGCATGCGCTGCGCAAAGCGCAAGGCCCGGAGAATCAACAGGTTCCATCGGTGTCGGCCGCCGTGCCTGTCGATACGGTGCAACCAGTGCCGGCGGGCGACGATTAAGCAGTCCCGTCGCTCGGAATCAACCCCGGATCCCAATCCACCACAGAGCGTGGCGATCGGCCATCGGTTACGATGGCCGCGAGTTCCGCACATGCCTAGGCAGTGGGCGAGTTCGGTGGAGGCAGTGCCCCACCGTTGTTGCGGGCGTTTGATCGGTCGCCAGGGCCGGCGCGCCGATCGTTGATCGTCCGTGTGGCGAACACGTGCGGCCGAGCGCAATCGGCGCCAATGCCGCACTGGAATGCACGTAGCAGGCGAGCATTGGCGCTGCAATTTGCGCGCTTGGAAACGGGTTGGATTGCAAAATGAGCGGTTAAGCTCGGCAGCGCATCCGCTTCGTCATGCGCAAATTCCTGTTGCTGCGCGAGTCGCTCAGCCTTGCCCAAGCGCGGCGTGCGAGCGCCGGGTCATCGAAAACTTTTGCGCGTAGAACTCGAGTCCGCCAGGGCCGCGCCGCTTCGACCGGTACATCGCCGCGTCGGCGCGGCTGATCAGCGTCTGCGCGTCCTCGGCGTCCTCCGGGTAGATCGTGATGCCGACGCTCGCCGAGAGCTGCAACCGGTGCCCGCCGGCACGCGCTGGTGCGGCGAGAGCGGCCAGCAGCTTCTGCGCGATCAACGCGGTGTCGGCAGCCTGCGATATGTCCGGCAGCAGCACGAGGAACTCCTCGCCGCCATGACGACTGACCGTGTCGGAGTCGCGCACGGCGGATTGCAGGCGCCGCGCTGCAAGTTTCAAGGCCTCGTCGCCGATCGCGTGGCCGAGCGTGTCGTTGATGCGCTTGAAATTGTCGAGGTCGATGAACAGCACGGCGATTCGTGTTTCATGCCGCCGCGCCGTCGCGATCGCACTCTCGAGCCGATCCAGCATGAGCAAGCGATTCGGCAGCCCGGTCAGCGGATCGCGCTGGCCCAAGCGGGCCAGTTCGCCGAGTTCACTGACGGCAGTTTCGGCGACGCTTTCCGCGTGCAGGGCGGCAAGCACGAGTTGTTCGTTGGCCTCGGCCAAGGCGGACTGCGCCTTCGTCCCGTCCATGGCTTGGCGGATATCCACGAGGTTCTGACGCAGGCGTACCAGCCTCTTCAGCAGCCCGTCGGTTTCCTGGCTAAGCTGCGACAGATTGCGCGCGGCGCCGCCGTCGTTGCCGCGCTCGACTCGCGTTTGCGCGGCGCCCGCCTGCGGGAATTGCGGGCGTTCAATGCGGTTGAGTAATCTGTAATCTTTCATGCGTGTTGCCGTCCGCGGTTTCGCCGTCGAGACCGGCCTGTTCCAGTGCGCAGCATTCGGTCGAGTCGGTGGCGATTCGTGCAATCCATGCGCAAGTTATGTGCCAGCAGGAACGCCGCGGCACTGCAGCCGGCTTACCCAAGCAACCATGCCGGAACGCACGACGCGGCTGCGCGGCGGTTGCACTTTGCAAGGTAAAGTCTAGCAACCAGGCGATGACGTTTTGGTCTTCGACTTCAGCCAATGCGTTCACTCCGCGTTAACGCCGGCTTCACGATCGCCGAAATCGATGCCAATGCGGACGAGCCGCGCCATTGGCAAGAAGGGTAACTGTGGAATAGTCAGTCCACGGCCGGCTCGGTGTGCGCGAGCAGCGTCAGCGCGGATGCCGCCGTTGACAATGCGCCCGCGCGCTGGCGTTGGCGACGCATGATGCGCTGTGCGTCGCGCACCCAGGCGATAGTGAAACCGCGAACGTGGGCCACGAGTTCATGCGGAAGGTGACGGCTGCCGCGCCGCAGGAACTCGGCAATGATCGCGTCGGCGATTGCCGCGTCGTCGTCCGGCGCGGCGAGGATTTCCTTGATCCTGTCCGCCGGAATCAGGCTGCGCGCCTTGCGCTCGTGTGCCAGGCGCAGCCACGAATCACCGGTCGCATCGAGCCGGCATTGCCAAGCCAGTCCATGATGGATGAAGCCGAACCGGGATACGCCGAAATCAGCGTGTTCGTAGACGATGGGTTCTTGGACGGCAACAACATTCTTGCGTACTGAAAGCATTTCGGGTCTCGTTGATACTTGCTGCGTACTCTCTTCATTGCGCTGGTGCGGCGAACCGGTCGGTCCCCGGTGCGCACGCCCTGCGACTCGGGCCGGTCGGAACGCGGCTGCTCCGGCATTTCGGGAGGCGGGTTCGGCGGCGATTGCGGCGGCACCGAGTCAGGATGCTCCTCCGGCGAGTCGAACGGCGCTTCGTCGGGAGCTTCCTGCGGCGTTTCCACCGGCGCGTTGCCGGGCAACTCCGGACCGGGCCCGTTTGGCGCGTGCGCGGCGAAACGTTGGCGACGCAACGGCGCACGTTGGCCGCGGCGAAGACAGGAAACCTCAGATTTTTCACCGACGGTCGATATCGCAGATCGCATCGGCGTCAGGGTCTCTCGGGCGGTGGTGGATTGTTGATCGTGCATGCCCTCAACTCGGGCCAGGTGAGTTTGCCGTCATGGTCGGCATCGCAATTGGCGTAGTTCTTCGAGAGGAATGGGTCGGCGGAAACATCGTCGTTGCTCAGGTAGCCTTTCTGTCCGCGATCCATGCTGTCGAAATATTGCTTTTGACCGTGGCGCACATTGTGGCCGCCGTCGTCCGTGCGTTGCTTTGTGTTGGCGTTGTCGAGAACCTGTGTTTCCGTCGGGGCCTGCGCCGAAGCGGCCGCTGCTGCACTCAACGCGCACACCAAAAATGCAAATCCAACAGTTCGTTCCTGCATGGGACTTCCTCATTGGGGCAAAAGTTCGGCGCAGGAACTACGCAGGCAGTGTGCCAATCGGCGCGCCGCTGATTTGCAGGCGGCCGCCTCGCCGCCGTGCAACTCGCCAGCGAGTTGCCGAAGTGCTTTGCAACGTGCACGCGCGCAACGGCGCTGGCGCTGCGCCGCACGCGCGTGCGACTGGCACAACCCTTGATGCTTCCTCCCTCGAAGGGATGAGCGTTTGTGCGAACGCGCGGGCGCTCTGCGCTCGTAACCCCGCGATCAGGAATGCTTCATCTGCTGCTTGAGCGCACTCATCTGGCTGTGGTCGCGCATGACTTCGGGCATGTACTTCGTCGCCAGTTCCCGCACGCCGGAATCGTCCGACTCGGCAGCGGCATCGCGGAACGCATCGACGATGCGGTCCTCGAACTCTTCGAGCTGGGCGATGTATTCGCGATCCGGCGCACTGCTCAGCTTGGCGCGAATCTCGCCGTAGGCCTTGCGCAGCGTGCCGCCGGCGCTGCCGCCCTCGGGCGCTTTTTTGCCGCGCGCCGTAATCTGCGTCTTCAGATCCGAGGCGATCGCACCCTTGGTACGCGCCATGCGCGTGAACAGCTGTTGCAGTTCCGGCTGGTCGACCTTGGTCGACGCCTCCTCGTAGAATTTCTTGCTGTCGTTCAGGACTTCGACGAGTTCCTTCAAGGTATATGTATCGCGTTTCATGCTTGCCTCCGTCTTTCGAATGATGATGTCGGCGACCCGCGACCAGCCTGGCCGTGCCGACGAAGTTCACACCCTGGGGTGTGGGATTCCTGGTTTCATGGAATGAATCCGTGCGGTGGGAAATTCCGCGTGCGCCCGTGCATTCCGAGGATTGCCACCGCAGCCGGCTGCCGGTTCGAGCGTGTCGAAGAAACCGTGAGCGCTGCACGGCGGACGCGCCGCGTACGCAGCACGATCGGATCGTTGCGCCGCTTCAGGTGCGCTCGCACCGCGGCCGGATCCGGACCCACGCTCTCCACCGCGCGGCATATTTCCAATGGCGTGGCTCCAAGCATCCGGCACCAGTAACGCAAGCTGGTTTGCTCCTTGAGATCGATCTTGCCCATCAGCGGCATCGCCGCCACAACTCGCGCCACGCCGAGTTGGCCGTTACCCGGCAGGTCAGGATTGCGGTTCATGAGAACTCCTCGAAGCAGAACGGCTGCAGTAGCGTCGCAACGACCGTGCCACGCTGCTTTGCCCCGAAACTCGCGCTGTTTGCCCATCGGCTGCGCGCTCGTGCAATGCAAGTTGCGAGCGGCGACTGCTGCAGGTTGCAAATTGCGCCTGCAGGAAAATCGAAGAGCCGCACATCCGTCACGACGATCGAAGCGCAGGCGACCGCGCGCGAGTTCTGGCGGACACAGCCATGGTCACGAACCTTGCCGCCGGCTGAATGGCAGTCCAACGCGGGCCATGGATTCCTTGCGGACGGCTGGCGAATCCATTAATAGGATTATCTTTAGCCATCTTCGGTGGCACGGGGGGGTGGTTGTAAGCGCACACGCAGCATTTCTCTCCTGGTAACTTGGCCCGGAGCAACCGCCACAACAACGAATAGAGCGCGCGCGTTCGAGCGCTCTGCAATGCGCAAGTCGCGAGGAATCAAGATGTCCCAGACTGCCCCCCGACGTCGCCGCGCCGCTGTCAGCGCGCCGCCTTCACCGCCGCCGGCGCCGGCGCCAGCGCTTGGTCCGATGGAACAATTGCTGGCCGCCATGGCGGCGGTCGGTGACGGCGATTTTTCCGTGCAGTTGCCGCGTCACTGGGAAGGCGTCGACGGCAAGCTCGCCGAAAGTTTCAATTTGATCGTCAATCACAATCGCCGCCTGGCGCGCGACCTTGCGCTGGCCGGCGAGAAAGTCGGACGGCAGGGCCTCACGCGTCATCGCCTCGTCCCGGCGAACCGGCAAGGCGCGTGGGCCGAGATGGAACAGTCGATCAACGGACTGATCGACGATCTGGTGCGCCCGGTCGAGACGATGACCGAAGCGATGGCCGGCGTGGCCAAGGGCGATCTGACGCGTACCGTGCCTCTCGAAGCCGACGGCCGTCCGCTGCTCGGCGAGTTCCAGCGTTCGGCGAACATCGTCAATCGCATGATCGAGCAGATGAAGGAGTTCAGCTCCGAAGTTACGCGCGTCGCGATCGAAGTCGGCACCGCCGGACTCCTTGGCGGTCAGGCGAAAGCCAAAGGCGTGTCCGGCGTGTGGAAGGACCTGACCGATTCGGTCAACCAGATGGCGAACAACCTTACCGCACAGGTGCGCAACATCGCCGAGGTGACGATCGCAGTCGCGAACGGCGACCTGTCGCGCAAGATCACGGTCGACGTGCGCGGCGAAATCCTGCAATTGAAGGAGGCCATCAACACGATGGTCGACCAGTTGCGCGGCTTTGCATCGGAAGTCACGCGCGTGGCGCGCGAAGTCGGCACCGAGGGCAAGCTCGGCGGCCAGGCGATCGTGCCTGGCGTCGCCGGCACGTGGAAGGATCTGACCGACTCGGTCAATTCGCTGGCGTCGAACCTGACCTCGCAGGTGCGCAACATCGCCGAGGTCACGACTGCGGTCGCGAAAGGCGACCTGTCGCGCAAGATCACGGTCGACGTGCGCGGCGAGGTGCTGCAGCTGAAGGAAACCATCAACACGATGGTCGACCAGCTCAACGGTTTCGCCGCGGAAGTCACGCGCGTGGCGCGCGAGGTCGGCACGGCCGGACTGCTCGGCGGCCAGGCACAGGTGCCCGGTGTCGCCGGCACGTGGAAGGACCTGACCGACTCGGTCAACCAGATGGCGAACAACCTGACCGCGCAGGTACGCAATATTTCCGAGGTCACGATCGCGGTCGCCAATGGCGACCTGTCGCGCAAGATCACGGTCGACGTGCGCGGCGAAATTTTGCAATTGAAGGAAGCCATCAACACGATGGTCGACCAGTTGCGCGGCTTTGCCTCGGAAGTCACGCGCGTCGCGCGCGAAGTCGGCACCGAAGGCAAACTCGGCGGTCAGGCGATCGTGCCCGGCGTCGCCGGCACGTGGAAGGACCTGACCGACTCGGTCAATTCGCTGGCGTCGAACCTGACCTCGCAGGTGCGCAACATCGCCGAGGTGACGACGGCCGTGGCGAAAGGCGATTTGTCGCGCAAGATCACGGTCGACGTGCGCGGCGAAATTTTGCAGCTGAAGGAAACCATCAACACGATGGTCGACCAGCTCAACGGTTTCGCGGCCGAAGTCACGCGCGTGGCGCGCGAAGTCGGCACCGAAGGCAAGCTCGGCGGCCAGGCCGAAGTACCCGACGTGGCCGGCACGTGGAAGGATCTGACCGACCACGTGAACTCGATGGCATCGAATCTGACTTCGCAGGTGCGCAATATCGCCGAGGTGACGACGGCGGTCGCCAAGGGCGACCTGTCGCGCAAGATCACGGTCGACGTGCGCGGCGAAATCCTGCAGCTGAAGGAAACGATCAACACGATGGTCGACCAGCTCAACGGCTTCGCCGCGGAGGTCACGCGCGTCGCGCGCGAAGTCGGCACCGAAGGCAAACTCGGTGGCCAGGCGATCGTGCCTGGCGTCGCCGGTACGTGGAAGGATCTGACCGACTCGGTCAATTCGCTCGCATCGAACCTGACTTCGCAGGTGCGCAACATCGCCGAGGTGACGACGGCAGTCGCGAAGGGTGACCTGTCGCGCAAGATCACAGTCGACGTGCGTGGAGAAATTTTGCAGCTGAAGGAAACCATCAACACGATGGTCGACCAGCTCAACGGTTTCGCGGCGGAAGTCACGCGCGTGGCGCGCGAGGTCGGCACCGAAGGCAAGCTCGGCGGCCAGGCGCAGGTGCCCGGCGTCGCCGGCACGTGGAAGGACCTGACCGACAACGTCAATTCGATGGCATCGAACCTCACCGCGCAGGTGCGCAACATCGCGCAGGTGACGACCGCCGTTGCGCGCGGCGATCTGTCGCGCAAGATCGGCGTCGACGTCAAGGGCGAAATCCTCGAGCTCAAGGACACGATCAATACGATGGTCGACCAGCTCAACGGCTTCGCCGCCGAGGTCACGCGCGTGGCGCGCGAGGTCGGCACCGAAGGCAAGCTCGGCGGCCAGGCGCAGGTGCCCGGCGTCGCCGGCACGTGGAAGGACCTGACCGACAACGTCAACTCGATGGCGTCGAACCTGACGACCCAGGTGCGCAACATCGCCGAAGTCGCGACCTCGGTCGCGCGCGGCGACTTGTCGCGCAAGATCGCGGTCGGCGCGCAGGGTGAAATCCTGCAGCTGAAGGAAACGCTGAACACGATGGTCGACCAGCTCAACGGCTTCGCCGCCGAAGTCACGCGCGTGGCGCGCGAGGTCGGCACCGAAGGCAAGCTCGGCGGCCAGGCGCAGGTGCCCGGCGTGGCCGGCACGTGGAAGGACCTGACCGACAACGTCAACTCGATGGCGTCGAACCTGACGACACAGGTGCGCGGCATCGCCAAGGTCGTGACCGCGGTCGCAACCGGCGACTTGAAGAAAAAGCTCACGGTCGAGGCGAAGGGCGAAATCGCCGAGCTCGCCGACACGATCAACAGCATGACCGAGACGCTGGCGATCTTTGCCGATCAGGTGACGACGGTGGCGCGCGAAGTCGGCGTCGAGGGCCGCCTCGGCGGACAGGCAAACGTGCCGGGCACCGCCGGCATCTGGGAAAACCTGACGGCGAACGTGAACCAGCTCGCCGCGAACCTGACGACGCAGGTGCGCGCGATCGCGGAAGTCGCGACGGCGGTCACGCAGGGCGACCTGACGCGCTCGATCCAGGTCGACGTGCGCGGCGAAGTCGCCGACCTCAAGGACAACATCAACGCGATGATCGGCACGTTGCGCGCGACGACGGAATCCAATCGCGAGCAGGACTGGCTGAAGACGAACCTGGCGAAATTCAGTGGCATGATGCAGGGCCAGCGCGACCTGATCACGCTCGGCCGCATGCTGCTGTCCGAGCTCGCGCCGCTGATCAACGCGCAACAGGGATTGATGTACGTCGTCGATCCCGACGAATTCGGCAAGACGCGCAAGCTGCGCAAGCTGATCGGCTATGCCGACGCCAGCGACGCCGAAGTCGGCCACACGCTCGACATCGGCGAAGGGCTGATCGGGCAGTGCGCCGCACTCGGCCAGACGATCGTGATCGAAAACGTTTCGCCGGGCCTCGGTCAGATCCGCTCAGGCCTGATCAGCGCCGATCCGCGCAACATCATCGTTTTCCCGGTACTGTTCGAAAAGCAGGTCAAGGCCGTCATCGAGCTCGCATCGCTGACCGAGGTCACGACCTCGCAGCGTTCATTCCTCGAGCAGCTCTCAGGCAGCATCGGCATCGTGCTGAACACCATCGAGGCCTCGATGCGCACCGAAACCCTGCTGTCGCAGTCGCAGCAGCTGGCCGGCGAGCTGCAATCGCAGCAGCGCGAACTGCAGCAGACCAACGAGGACATCGCACTCAAGGCGGCGCTGCTCGCCGAACAGAAGGCCGAGGTCGAACACAAGAACCAGCAGATCGAATACGCGCGGCGCGCGCTCGAGGAAAAGGCCGCGGAGCTGGCGCTGACGTCGCGCTACAAATCCGAGTTCCTCGCGAACATGTCGCACGAATTGCGCACGCCGCTGAACAGCATTCTGATCCTCGGCCAGCAGCTGGCGGAAAATCCGGGCAGGACGCTGAGCGAAAAGGAGGTCGAGTTCGCCAAGACGATCCACGCGGCCGGCACCGACCTGCTGCATCTGATCAGCGACATCCTCGATCTGTCCAAGATCGAATCCGGAACGGTCACGATCGATCGCGAGGAAATCACGTTCAATCACCTGCGCGAGAATATCGAGCGCGCGTTCCGGCACGAGGCCGACCGGCGCAACCTGGAGTTCGTGGTCGACTTTCCGGATACGCTCGGCAATTCGTTCAACACCGACCCGAAGCGCCTGTTGCAGATCCTCAAGAACCTGCTGTCGAACGCATTCAAGTTCACCGAGTCCGGCAGCGTGCGGCTGGCAGCCAGGGTCGCAAGCAAAGGCTGGACCCCGGGACATCCCGTGCTCGACGACGCGCCCATCGTGATGGCGCTCGAAGTCAGCGACACCGGTATCGGCATCTCGGCGGACAAGCAGCGCATCGTGTTCGAGGCATTCCAGCAGGCCGATGCCGGCACGTCGCGCAAATACGGCGGCACCGGGCTGGGCTTGGCGATCAG
Organism: Rudaea sp.; assembly: GCA_035693405.1. Taxonomy (GTDB): domain Bacteria; phylum Pseudomonadota; class Gammaproteobacteria; order Xanthomonadales; family Rhodanobacteraceae; genus Rudaea. The sequence continues at coordinate 18,084 of DASSGP010000009.1, forward strand.
CCGCGAACTCGCGGGCCTGCTCGGCGGCGAGCTGAAGCTGCAGAGCGCAGTGGGAGCCGGCAGCACGTTCACGTTCTACCTGCCGTTCAACTACGTGCCGGAGTCGGAAAACATCGAGCCTCTTCCGTCGCGCGCCTATCGCGCACGCAGCGAGGAACGGCCGGGCGCGATCGTGGAAAGCGTTGCCGACGATCGGGAATTGCTGGACACTCAACGCCCGACCTTGCTGATCGTCGAGGACGATGCGCGCTATGCGATGGTATTGCGGGACCTTGCGCGCGCCCATGGTTTCCAGGTGATCGTGGCGCAACACGGCGCCGACGCGGTGCGCATGGCGCAGCAGTACTCGCCGAGCGCGATCTCGCTCGATGTGTTCCTGCCCGACATGCTCGGCTGGGCCGTGCTCGCGCGGCTCAAGCACAACATGAATACGCGGCACATTCCGGTGCAGATCGTCACCGTCGACGAGGAGCGGCACAGCAGCCTCGAACGCGGCGCGTTCGCCTTCCTGGCCAAGCCGGCGACGACCGAGTCGATCGGCGATGCGCTCGAGCGTATCCGCGTGTATACGCTGGCGCGCACCAAGCGCCTGCTGGTGGTCGAAGACGATTCGCGCGAGCGCTCGAGCATCGAGCAGCTGATTCATGGCGAAGACGTCGAAATCGACAGCGCCGAGACCGGCGCCGAGGCCTTGGCCAAACTCGCAGAAGTGCGCTATGACTGCATCGTCCTCGACCTGCGCCTGCCCGACATGAGCGGCTTCGAGTTGCTCGAGCGCATCCAGATCCAACAGGGGCTGTCGGATGTGCCGATCATCGTGTTCACCGGCCGCGAACTGAGCTCCGACGAGGATCGCCAGCTGCGCCGTGCGGCCAAGAGCGTCATCGTCAAGGGAGTCGAATCGCCCGAGCGGCTGCTCGACGAGACCGCCCTGTTTCTGCATCGCAACGTGGCCAACATGCCGGCGACGCAGCAGACGATAGTGCGGCGCCTGCACGAGTCCGACGATGTGCTGCGCCGCAAGCGCGTCCTCGTCGTCGACGACGACGTGCGCAACATCTTCGCGATGTCGAGCATCCTGGAGCGCCACGGCATGGAAGTCATTACCGCCGGGACCGGCCAGGAGGCGGTCGAAAAGGTCGCTGCCGACCCGGACATCGACCTGGTCATGATGGACATCATGATGCCGGGCATGGACGGCTACGACACGATGCGCGCGATTCGCGCGCGGCCCGAGTCGCGCAACCTGCCGATCGTCGCGCTGACGGCAAAAGCGATGAAGGGCGACCGCGAGAAATGCCTCGAGGCCGGAGCGTCCGACTATCTGGCCAAGCCCGTGGTGACGGATCAACTGCTGGGAGTGCTGAGGCAATGGCTGCATCGCTGACTCCACAAGATCTGGCGCCGCGGGAAGCATTGACCGATCCGGTCAACATCCTGCTGGTCGACGATCAGCCGTCGCGGTTGCTGACCTACCGCACGATACTGGGCGACCTCAACGAGAGCCTGATCGACGCAAGCTCCGGCACCGAGGCGCTGAAGCTGCTGATGGAGCACGACTTCGCGCTGATCCTGCTCGACGTCAACATGCCCGGCCTCGACGGATTCGAGACCGCGAACCTGATCCACCAGCATCCGCGCTTCGAGAAAACGCCGATCATCTTCATCACCGCGATCAACCTCTCCGATCTCGACCGCATGCGCGGTTACCGGCTCGGCGCGTTCGACTACGTGATGGTGCCGATCATCCCGGAAATCCTGCGCAGCAAGGTCATTTCGCTGGCCGAGCTATACCGCAAGCGGCGGGAACTCGAGGCGGTAAATCGTCACCTGGCAGCGGCAAATTCCGCGCTGGTCGCGGAGAAATCGCGCGAGCTGGGCCTGCTGAACGAGTCGTTGCGCCGCGCCAACACCGAACTCGAGGCACGCAACGCGCAGCTGCAGACCGAAATGGGCGAGCGCTTGCGCATCGAAGCGCGGCTGATCGACCAGGACCAGCGCAAGGATCAGTTCCTCGCCATGCTCGCGCATGAGTTGCGCAATCCGCTGGCTTCGCTCGTCAACGCCGTCAACGCGTTCACGCTCGCCGCATCGCAGGAGCATCCGATGCATGGCGCGATGTCGCGCCAGTTGTCGCTGCTGGTGCGGCTGATCGACGACCTGCTCGACGTCGCCCGCATCGGCCGCGGCCAGCTGACGATCAAGCAGCAGCCGACAACGCTCAATGCAATCATCGACTCGGCGATAGAAACGATCTCGCCGATGCTCGGCGCCGGAACGCACGTGCTCAACGTGCAGCGCTCGATCATCGACATTCCGTTGCGCGCCGACCCGGCGCGCATCTCACAGGTATTCGCCAACCTGATCAGCAATGCGGTGAAGTATTCCGATACCGGTTCCGCGATCGACGTGGTAGTCGTGGCCGCAACCGACATGGTCGAAGTCGCGGTCATCGATCACGGCATCGGCCTTGCGTCGGAACAGCAGGAATGGATCTTCGAATTGTTCGCGCAGGTCGACACGACGATCGAGCGCACGCGCGGCGGACTCGGCATCGGCCTGACGCTCGCCCGCCACATCGTCGAACTGCACGCCGGGCAGTTGCTCGTGCAGAGCGACGGCCTCGGATGCGGCAGCCGGTTCATCGTGCGACTGCCGCGGCCGGTCGAACAATTTCCGATGCCGCAGCCGGCGACAAACGTTGCGCGGGGACCGCAGCGGCCGTGCCGCGCGCTCGTCGTCGACGATAACGCCGATGCCGCCGACAGCCTCGCGATGATCCTGCAATTGCTCGGACACCAGACGCAGTGCGTGAGCGATCCCTACAAGGTCGTCGACGCCGTCGAAATATTCTCACCGCAAGTCGTGTTTCTCGACATCGGCATGCCGGGCCTGAGCGGATACGACGTTGCCCGGCTGTTGCGCTCGAATCCGGCTTCGGCGAACGCGACACTCGTTGCATTGACCGGCTGGGGCCAGCCGGAAGACCGTCGCCGCACCGAGGAAGCCGGCTTCAACCACCACATCGTCAAGCCGGCCGACCTTGACGTCCTGCGGCAGATCTGCGAGACCGTCGCCCGAAACGGCACGAATGCCGTGACCGGGGCCGAACGAGATGCGCGCGTGGCGGGCGCGGACGACGACGCGTAGCGGCGTCGCGGCCGATCGCGGCAAGTTTTACAATTGTAAACTGCTGCGTATTCCGCGACGCGAGGCAACATACGTGCGTCACAATCGACAGGGCTCAACGCGCGAGCCGCCGCCGAACAAAAGGAGTTGGACATGCATCGGGATCTTTGCAAACGGGCCTTCGTCTGCGTTCCCTTTCTCTTCTGTCAGCCGGCATTCGCATCCATCACGTTTTCTCCACCGGCTCCGTCCGGCGGTGAAACCGTCGCCATCACTTTTACCGAGCCATACAACTGCGCCGCGCGGCCGCCGGTGTTGACGGCAGGTTCGACCGGTTCGTTCACCTTCGTTTCGATGTTTCCAAGCGGAATCGTGCAGTGCCCACAGATACCTTATCCGATACCGGACTATACGAATTCCACACTCAGTCTGGGCCTGCTTTCGGCCGGGACCTACACAGTGACCTGGAATTACTATTTGGACCAGGCGCCGGACCCGCCGCGGTTGTTGTCGAGCGAGTCGGCGTCCTTGCTGGTCGCGCCGGGTACGGGCACGCTCGCGCTTTCGCCCGGATTCACGGGAAACTGGTACAGCCCGAACAGCAGCGGTCACGGGTTCAGTATCGAGGTGCTGCCCGGCAATGTGCTGCTCGCACAGTGGTTCGTCTTTGCTCCGGGTGGAGGGCAGGCATGGATCGAGGCTACCGGACCGATCGTCGGCGACACTGCGGTATTGCAAGCGTATTACCCCGCAGGCGCGGGCGGCCGCTTCCCGCCCTACTTCGATCCCGCGCAACTTGAAAACAAGTTTTGGGGGACGATCAGCTTCACGTTCACGGACTGCAATACCGGACAGGTCAGCTGGTTGCCGGCAGAGACCGCCTACCGCAGTGGTTACACCGGCGGTTCGATGCCGATCACGCGATTGACGATGCCGGCAGGATTGAGTTGCCCGTAGTTTTTGCGGCGTCGCGGAGGTTGCTCACTCGTCTGCGCGCGGGTGAATCTTCCAGCGCGCTTTCACTTCACAGTCCGTCGCCCCAGCGATGCTGCCACGCCAGCGCGATCAGGTCGAAGCTGTTGCCGGTGCGGGCCGAGACTCCGCTGCTGGCGGCGAACTTGATCGAGTTGTACCGGTCGAGCGGAAATGCCAGCGTGGCGCCGATGCGGGAGTTCTGTTGCAGATCGTTGCGCAGCTCTCCGTTGAGCGTCGTGCGCCCGCCGCCGAACCAGGTCGCGTCGGCGGACGCCCAGATGCCATTGCGGAAACTGTAGATGGCATGCCCCTGGAACGAGTAGAGCGGATCCTGCGCACGCGTGTTTCCGCCGTAGAAATCATTGTTGTCCGTGAACAGCGTCACCGCCGCGGCGCCCTCCAGCGTCCACGCGCCGAGCGCTTTCGACACGCCGATCTCCGGCTTGAAGCGCCAGCGATTCGTGCCGATGTTGACCAGGCGCTCGCCGTCGTACTGGCCCCAAGGCGGCGACACCTGCAGGCTGGCGCCAACGATCAGGTCCTGCTCGTAGCGTGAAAATTCCTTCAGGGTCAGTGGCGGCGCCCCGTAGAAGTTGATCGACACCCGGAACAACGGGTCGCCCATCCCGTTCACGACGCGCCCGACCGGCTGGCCGTTGTAGGTCGCCGTGCCGGACAGCCACGTGTATGGCACGATCGCGTCGAACTTGGCGGACTTGCCCCACAGCTCCAGCGACCGCGCGTAAGCAAACACCGTATTCGAAGTGTTGAGCTTCGGATCGGTGATTGGCAACCCGGTATCGGTCGGGAAGCCGCCTTGCGTGTAACCGTAGCCGGCGATCAGGAAGTTCACCCCGACTGGCGCGTTCGAGTAGGACCGCGGCTCGATTTCCTGTGCGTCCACGGCCGGGACCGCGGCCATTGCCCACACGACGCACGCCAGCAACGCGCGCAGCGCCGCAAGGGCATGCCGCAGGTACGCTGTATCCTGCGCACGCGGCGAAGGCGCAGCATGGATTGGGTCGCAAGACATGTACACGCAGGACCGGTGCCCTGGGGGATTCCGGGCGACGCTACGCGAAAGCTGCTGCGTCGGTCAAGGCAAAGCAGGACGACCCTGCCGTCACCGCGAGAGCGCTTTCTCCACTGCATCGAACAGGGACGTCAGGCCGAACGAAACGTCCTGAATGCGTCCATTGACGAAGAAAGTCGGAGTGCCGCGCGCGCCGCTGGCCTCGCCACTGTGGATCTGTTCGCGGATTCGTTGCAGATAGATTTGGCTGTGCATCTCGGCACGGAAGCGTGTCATCTCCAGTTCGAGGTCCCCGGCGTAGGTCTCGAGCTGGTGCAGACTGAGGTGAGATTGGTGATTGAACAACTGGTCATGCATCGGCCAGAACTTGCCCTGCGCGCCAGCACACTCCGCGGCTTCAGCCGCCGACAAGGCGTGCGGATGGACTTCCTGCAGCGGAAAGTGGCGATAGACAAAGCGCACACGGTTCGCGAAGCGTTCGAGCAGCAGTTTTACGGCCGGTGCAGCCTGCTTGCAATTCGGGCACTCGAAATCACCGTACTCGACGACAGTGACAGCGGCATGCTGAGGCCCCAGCACGTGATCCGTAGCGCGAACGGGCTCGGTCAATTCGAACTTGTGATGGTGATCCATGACCAACCTCCTTGGCTTGTGGCGTGAATGCACGCCCGCATCGGGCGAAGAACCCTAACTCGCTCGCGGCGTCCGGTGCAACTAGCCTAGCAGACACTCCGCCGGCGGTGCCGGTGTGGCGGCAGGGTTTTTATATCTACCTGAAATGTCTCGCGCGCGACGGTTCGGACCTTGGCGGCTAACCCTGATCCGCGCCACGACATCAAGTGATCTGTGTCAAGACAGACGCGGCATGTCCGGCGCACGATTCCATTTGTGTCGGATCTCAAAGGGGCATAGACCATGCAGGATCTACATCTTGTCACTGAAGACCAGGCAGTCTGGCTGAGGATTCTGGAAAGCCGCGAGTACGAAGGCCTGGCCGATCGCATCGTCATTCCCGACGATGTGCTCGATGTGCTTGTGGAGAAGGGCCTCGTTCGCCGCTGGCGCGACGGCGGCATAGCGATCACGCTTGGTGGCATCAGGGAAGTCGCGCAGCACTGACGCGGATCGATCGGGCTGCTTCAGTCGCCGGCGAGTTGCTTTGCTTCGAGAGCGGTCCAGTCGCCGTGTCGGTTTGGATCGCAATGATCGCGTCGGCAGACAAGGAAGTCGGTGATCGGGTGGATTTCCCACAGCGACATGCGGTCCGGCTCGTCTTTGAACGGATGATCCGGATCGTCGCTGACGTAGTGAACCTTGTCGTACGACAGGGCGCCTTCGACCAGGACCTGCGTGCCCTTCGCCTGAAGCTCCTTCAGTGAAATGGGGTCAGATACATTTTCCATTTGTTCAAGTTGAAAAATGGACACGATCCCTTTTCTTGACTCCGTCTTCTCGTGGCCAAGGGAGTCAGAGTGCCTTGTCGGGCAGATGCGGGCGCTGAGCGGTGGCGAGGCGCCGAGGACTGGTCCGCTCGAATGAGTTGTCAGGCGGGATCCTTGGACCGAATGTCCCTGGCAACATCAGTCAAGTCGTTTCCAAATTGATGACCGCGGCCGTCGACTGCGCGAATAGTTGCCTGCGGCAGCCTCGCTGCGTGGAGCGCAAGGTGAGCAAACGGGACAACAACGTCGTCGCGGCTGTGATAAAGAAAGATGCGCGGTATGGAAGCGAGCCTTTCAGCGATGTTACGCGGCAGCTTCAGATCTTCGAAATTCCACTGATCCTCGTCCCGCGACGGGGCTGCGAGCAAGAACAGTCCGCCAATGCGGATTTTTATTTCTTCCTCCGCCAAGTACTTCAGCACGATAGAGCCACCTATAGAGTGCCCGACCAACAAGACCTGCCCGCGCAGCCGCGATAACTCAGCAGAAATCTTTCCTTTCCAGGACGTCACATTCGGATCTGGCTCATCCGGCATTCGCGGAAAGTGCACCTCGTATTCGCCGCCTAGTGCTCGCTGCAGGGATGCGGCGAGCGCGGCGTCTTCGTCATGCGCGCCCTTGCCTCCACCTTGCACAAACAGCACGCAAGTTCTTGTCACTCGCGTTTCTCGAGCCCAAACGGCATGCGTCGCAACAGTTTGGAACTTGCCGCGCAACTACTGGATTCTCTCCACCGTGCCATTGTGCTCGGACCATTCCTTGCCATCGGAAGCAAACGCGACGAGCTTGCCGGACTTGAGGTTCATTGCTGCCGTAAGCGTGTAGCCGTTCGGCCCCATATAAGAACCGACATAGCAGTCGTCGGCAAGCTTTTCCAGCTTGCCGTCGCTCGTGGTCCTTTTGTCCGTTCCCGCGGCACCCCAGTCGACCTTGTCGCCATGGAACGTGTGATCGAAATCCTTGCCCTTCATCGGGCCGTCATTGAAATGGAATCGCAGCGTCTTGCCGTCGAGCCAATTTGAGGTCGTTTCACTTTTCGTACTCATCGCCAGCCTCCTTCGCACATATATCGGGGAGCTTACCCATTCGCGATGACTGCAGGCTTAGCTGCTTCCAAGGCAATCTCCGGGGCGACCCTTCGGTTTCGCGAGGATTCAGCTGTCGAGTTCCAAGTCAGGCGGACGACGAGCGGATCCTGGCGCTATTCCCGGCCGATCACGCTTCCCGGGTTGAATCCATCGACGAAGATCGAGTCGACGAACTCGAACGCGCCGATATCCGGGCCCGGGCCGACGACACGCTCGAAGAAGCGCTGATCGAAGGTCACCGGCCGCACAACGTTCCCGTGATCGATCGCCGGACTGCCCGGCAGCAAGACGAGTGTTTGCGTCGGCCCGCCGTTGTTGGCCAGCGGCCCAAGCTTCGGATCATCAGAAATTGTGTCGGCAGGAACGGTAGTCACGGCGGCGTGGACCATGATCAGGTTGTTGCTCCCGGTAACGGTGGCGGCACCGGGAGTTGCGAGATCGAATTCGATCCCATCGGCCTTGTTGAGAGCGAGGATCACGCTCTCCATCCTGATGCCGGTCGGCGCCGCCACAACGACTCCTGCTGCGCTTATGGCCGACGTGTTCCTGGCGATCGTGCTGTTGTAGAGAGAAGCGGACGTGCGCGCGTACAAACCGCCGACTGCAAAAGCGTCATTGCCCGTCACCGTGCTGTTGACGATTGTCACAGCGTTGGCGAACGCCCCTGCACCCTGCGACGCCGTGTTGCCGGAAATCGTGGAATAGGTGCCGATGACGCCAGCCTTGGCGTAAATGCCACCTCCAAGTGCGTAGCTCTCGGTCGAGGATGCCGTGTTGCCATCGACGGTAGTGCCCTCGATCGTGACGGAGCGGGCGAAGATGCCGCCGCCTGCACTGCTGCCATGCGTCGAATGGACGGAGCTTCCCGATACGGTGCTTTCGAACAGACTGACATTCTTGTTCGCATGGATCGCGCCGCCGCGCGCGACGTTGCTGCCGGTAGTTGCAGTTGCGCACGAGGTCACGACGCTGGACTGGAGCGCCACGCCGCCATACGAATAGATGCAGCCGCCGCCACCATAGGCGTAGGGATTGTCCAGGTGTCCATTCGAAATCGTCAGGCCATTGACTCTCAACTCGCCGTTGCCGTTGTGGACCAGCACGCGGCCCTTGTTCGCGCCATCGACCTTGAGCTGGTCGCTTCCCGGCCCCTGCAACGTGACGTAGGCGGCGCCATCGGTCAGCGCACCGCTCAACGTTATGACGCTGCATTGGAGCTGGGTAAGATCGATCGTGTCGTCGTTCTGAGCGCAAAAGTACGACCTGCGCAGCGTGCCATCGTCCTGACCATCGCACGCAGGAAACACGAGCGAATCGGCACAGGTCGTCACAACATGCGTGGTGCCTGCTGTCGCTGCAGGGCTGACTCCGGCACCACACGCCAACACCAGACACGCTGCCAGAGGGCGCAAGCGCAACGAACGCCTGTGCCTCGTGAAATATAAGGTCATCGCAATCTCGCATTGACTGGATTTGTGGCGGCGGGCCGGCACAACACGGCGGTCGCATGCTGGACGTAGAACGCAGAACAACCGCGATTTGCGCCACGCAAGAGACGGGCGGGGCGCGCCTGACTCAACGCGTCCTGACGCGAGAGCACCGAACGACCATCGGCACGCCGAGCGATCCGGGCGTGGTTGGCGCTACGTTGAGACTATTCGGGTAATCAGGTCCTCGAGATCCCGCAAGCGGGATTCACGCCATCTGCGTTCAGCTGACCTGTTGTCGCAGCGCCCTGAGTTGCCGTGGCATTACGTGTCGTGCGTCGCTGCCACGTACCTTGAGCTTTCGCAATCCTTGCGCAGGCATCCAGGTCAAACGCCCGCGTTGGTCTTCAACACCTCATCGATCGGTGCGGCAACACCAAAGTAATCGCCCTGACCCCAGCTGACCCCAAGTTCCTCCAGGCACTTGGCAATCTCGCGGTTCTCGACATATTCCGCCGTCGTGTCGGCGCCACAGGCATGCGCCACTGCAACCGAGGCGCGTACAAGTTCGTAGTCACGCGCACGCGCCGTTATGCCGCGCACGAACGAGCCGTCGATCTTGACGATATCGAATGGGAGCTCGCGCAGCCGTTCGAAGCTCTGCATGCCAATGCCAAAATCGTCCAAGGCGATGCCACAGCCGCGTCGGCGCAAGTCCTCCAGCAGGCGGCGTGCGTCGCTGAAGCGGGCGATGGCTTCGGTTTCGGTGATTTCGAAGCACAAGGATGCCGGCGGGACCGGCGCCTGGTCGATGAGTTTGAGGAGAGTCTGGCGGAAACTGTCCGAAGTTACGCTGCGCCCGGTCAGGTTGATACCCAGGCGCGGCAGATTGCCGCCAGTGTGCTTGCGCAGCCAGGCAAACAGGCAGTTGATCACGGCCAGGTCGAGTTCGACCGAGCGCCCGCGTACTTCGAGCTCGCGAATGAACGAGTTTGGCATCAGCAGTTTTCCGCCGACACCGAGCCGGCACAGGACTTCGCCATAGCGAATCGGCTGATCCGGCGGCTCGCCGATGCGTCTGATTGGCTGGAAGAACAATTCCAGTTCTCGCGCCCGAAGGTGTGACAGCGCGAGCGAAGCAATCGCCGAGGCGTCGCGATTGGCTGAACTCGCGTCTCCAAGAAGCGCAGGCTGCGCGCGCACGGGATGCATGTCGCCATGCATGGCGGCATCCTGGGCGGCAGTCGATGCGGCGTCGAGGGCAGCTTCGATCCGCTCCTGCGCCGTGCCCTCGAGCGCGGAGACACCGAGGTACGGAGTCAACCGCAAGCTCTCCCCGGCATAGCGAAAACTGTATTGCTCCAGGCGATGAAGGACGGCGTCCCATGCCTTCGGCGTTGCCGTGCCCTTCCAGATCAACGCGAATTGGCCGGTACCGACGTAGTAAGTCTCGACTTCGTCGGACAAATGTTTTGCCGTCTCCTGCATCAAGGCTTCCTGCACGCGCAGACCGAAGCCGCCGGCAAGGCGGTCGAGATTGGCGAGAGCCAGGTAGGCGATTTCCTGCGGCGGTGGCTTCATTCGCGACGCATCGCTGAAAAGGCCATTCAGATTCCGCAGCCCGGTGATTGCCTCGTGCTGTGATTCCTCGCGCAGGTTCGCGAGCGCGCTTTCGCCGTCGCGCCGCATGACCAGCAGCAGCACGATCAATAGTTGCAGCACGCTGAGTTCGAACGCGGCCTTGAGCAATTTCAGGACACCCGCCAACTCGTCCATCCGTGGCGCGGACTCGGCCAGGGAAAACAGCAGCAGCATCTGGACCGACATCAGGATCGGCACGACAATGTTCGGGCGCAGACGCAACGCGCACCAGGCCAGGATCGCGATCAGCACGAATCGATAGCTGAGAATCGAAGCGAGTGGATCGTGCGGCCCGGAACCTGGTCCATGCAGGGTGAACGAGGCAAGCAGGTTGGCGGCGGCTCCGAGCAGAAGCACCGCCAAAACCATGCTGTCCGATTCGAAACGGCGGCGCGCGCCGAAGTGCTCGCCGAGCAGCAGCAGCAGCGGCAAGGTCACGACCGAAACGCCGAAGTGCTGAGCGAACAGGGTTTGCACGGCGTCGTTGAGCGCAAATGCCGGCTCCCATACCGGAATCCGCAGTGTCATGGCGTAGTCGAGCACCGCCCATCCCAACGGGTATAGCAACAGGCCATACAGCGCGAAGCGCGCCAGGTCGCCGCGGCGGATTTGTTGCTCGGCCGCCGGGCGAGGCCAGCCCATACGTTGGGCAGACCAGACGGTCCATGCATACATCAATGCGTACAGCACCGTCGTGAGGATCAGAATTGCAAGACCGTAACCTTGTCCCCAGGCATGCCACAACCTGCCGAGAAAAACGAAGACGAAGGCCGTGCGCAGGTAGATGCGGTCCAGGTAAGACATCGCGAGTGCGAGAAGCAAGCCCGTATGCAGATGGACCAGTGATCCGGAGGCGTTATAGCCGAGCAGATCAATCTGATAGTCGATGGACCATTGCTGCAGCAACAATGCTCCTGCTCCGACAAGCAGCGCTGTCAACGCACGGCGGGCGCTTCGCGTAGCCATGCGGTCAGGAGCCGGCGGCGGCAGCTACGGCATTGCGAAACGGGCAGCTGACGGACTGAACGTCTTCGTCGCAGTGGCCACGCGCTACGACGCCGCACCCAGCTGGGCGCCGGCCGCGTGGTTTGTCGAGGCAGGCAGAACAAGTCGCGGCAGCAATCGTGCCATCGTCATACATGAGCATCCCCGCGCAGGACCGGGGAACGAAGCACCCCACTTCGTTCGCGCCTGCCGCTCTTGTAAGGAGCCCGTGAATACTCTCACTAATAACCACCAGCGGCAACAACGCAGGATCGACCCAGGTCGATTCTGCGACCACCTCGCGCTGGATCGGGATTTGCACGACCGGAGCGTTGCCGAATCGGGAAGAAAAAATGGGTCAGGTTCATTTTCTAGTCCACCGTGTCGGGAATATCCGCTTCGCCGCACCTGCGACACCGTTCGCTGCTCGGAATTCGCCGCAGGCGCGTCGATAAGGCAAACTCGCAGCGTGACCACGCGCGCGCCTCTCGCCAATTCGATCCTGCCGTTCGCCGCGGCATTCTGGAGTGTGTTCGGCGTCGTCGCCGGGATCCTGGTCTGGATCAGCATGCTCACGCACGGCCATTCGCCGCCGCTTCTGCTGGGCTATCACCTGCTCGTGTGGCTCGGTTGGCTCGGGCCGACCTACGTTATTGTCTGGCTTGCCCGACGTTTTCCGGTGCTCCCGCCGCGTCCCTCCGCGATCGGGGTACACGTGCTGGCCGCGACCGCAATTGCGCTGCTGCATTCGCTGTACGGGCTCGTTCTGATGGTGTTGATGCGGCCGTATGACCGGAGGACGGCGAGTCCCTCGGATCTGCACGTGGGGGAGATCTTGCTCTCGCAACTGCCGCTCGAATGGATCCTCTACTGCCTCGTGCTCGGCGCCGTTCTCGCCTTCGAGTTCTACCGGCGTTATCACGAGCGCGCGCTGCTGGCCGCGCAGCTGGAGCACTCGCTCGCCGACGCGCGCCTGCATGCGCTGGAGCTGCAGCTGCAACCCCACTTTCTGTTCAACACACTCAACGCGATCGCCGGACTCGTGCGTGGCAACCGCAAGGAACAGGCGGTGACGATGATCGCCGGGCTCGCGGACCTGCTGCGCTACTCGCTCGACCACGCCGGCCGCCAGCGCGTGCCACTGGCCGAAGAGATCGGCATGCTCGCACGCTATCTCGAGATAGAGAATGCGCGCTTTCCAGACCGCATGTCGTTCACGATCTCGGTGGCAGAAGACGCCGAGCGCGCGGCGGTGCCGATCCTGATCCTGCAGCCGCTGGCCGAAAACGCCGTGCGCCACGGCATTGCGCGTACGGCCACCGCCGGCTCGATCGAGGTGGAAGCCCGCCGTGTTGGCGAGCGCCTGCAAATCAGCATGCGCAACAGCGGAAATCTCGACGCTGCGTCGGTCGACGGCATCGGACTGAAGAACACGCGCGAGCGGCTCGCCAATCTCTACGGCGGAGCGGGCCATTTTGAACTGTCCCAGCGCGAAGGCGGCGTGCTCGCGGTCCTCGACCTGCCTTGGACCGCGGCCGGGTGAGCAGCGCGACGCCCGCGATGTTCCGCGTGCTGATCGTCGATGACGAGACCCTCGCACGCGAAGGGATCGCCACTCTGCTCGAGAGCGACGCGGAGGTGATCGTCGCGGGCGCTGCTTCCGGCGTCGACGCAGCCGCGCTAATCGCGCGGGTTAGGCCCGACATCCTGTTCCTCGATATCCAGATGCCCGAGGTCGACGGTTTCGCACTGCTCCAGCAGATCGGCGCAGACGCGGTGCCTGCGATCGTCTTTGTCACTGCGTTCGACAGCTATGCAGTGCGTGCATTCGAAGTGCACGCGCTCGACTATCTCTTGAAGCCTTTCACCGACGCGCGCTTCGTGGCCGCGCTCGCGCGCGCGAAGCAGCAGGTGCTGGCTCGCCGCGAGGGCGCGCTCGACGCGCGCATCGCCGACCTGCTGCGTGCGCGCCAGGCTCCGCGCACGCGGTTCCTCGTGCCGGCGCGCGGCAAGACCGTGGTGGTCGACGCGTCCGAGATCGACTGGATCGAAGCTGCCGACTACTACGTGTGCCTGCATTGCGGCGGCGCGAACCATCTGCTGCGCGAGACGATGGACGACATCGAGAGCCGGCTCGATCCGCAGCAGTTCTTCCGCGTGCACCGTTCGGCGATCGTGAACCTTGCGCGCGTGCGCGAAATCCACCCATTGTTTCGCGGGGATTGCGAGCTCCGGTTGGCAGACGGTGTCGCGGTGCGCTTGAGCCGAAATCGGCGGCGCGCGTTCGAAGCCAGGTTCGCGCAGGTCGGGGATCGCGGGCCGGATTGAGTTAAGGAAGGTCCAAAAGTCTTTGCTCGTCATTCCAGCGAAGGCTGGAATCCAGTTCTTGCAATGACCTGGAGAAGGGCTGGATCCCAGCCTTCGATGGGATGACGGCTTGATTTGACTTTCCATAACGCGCCCGTTGGCCGCATGCGGTCGACGGTTGGCTGCAAATGCCTATCGCCGGTCGGCGTCTCGATGCACTGTGGGGCCAGGCCACTACCGGAGCAGCCCATGAAGTTGTCATCGTTCGCCGTAGCGTGTCTGTTGTTTGCACTCTCGATCGCCAGAGCCTCCGCCGCCGGCGATCCGCGCAGCGAGATGGTCGTCGACGCCCAATGGCTCGCCGCGCACGTCAAGGACCCGGACATGATCCTGCTGCACGTCGGCGACGCCGACGAATACGCGGTCGGCCACATTCCCGGCGCGCGCCTCGTGACGCTCGACGATATCTCGGTATCCGAGCACACGAAGACAGGTCTGATGCTGCAGATGCCCACCGACGAGGATCTCCGCGCGCGGCTGAAGAAGCTCGGCATCTCCGATGACTCGCGGATCGTCGTGTACTACGGGAAGGACTGGGTCAGCCCGAGCACGCGCGTCGTCTTCACGCTGCAATATGCGGGGCTCGGCGACCACACGAAGCTGCTCGACGGCGGCATGGGCGCATGGGTGCGCGCAGGCGGAGCGCTAAGCAAGGACGCCGCGTCCGCGCAGCCGGGGAAACTTTCACCGCTGCGCGTGCAGCCGATCGTGGTCGATCGCGAATACGTTCGCGCGCACCTCGCCGCGCCCGGCGTCACGATAGTCGACGGCCGCGCCACGGCGTACTACGACGGTGTCGAGGTCGGCGGCGCGCATGGACAGCGCGATCGCGTCGGCCACATCAAGGGCGCGCGCAGTATTCCATTCACCGAGATCACTGACGAGCGCCTGATGCTCAAATCGCAAGCCGAGCTCCGGGCGCTGTTCGACCGCGCGGGCGTCGCGCCAGGCGACACCGTGGTCGGCTACTGTCATATCGGACAGCAGGCGACCGCGATGCTGTTCGCGGCGCGGCTGCTCGGCCATCCGGTGCTGCTCTACGATGGCTCGTTCCAGGACTGGTCGCGCGGTGACGATGCGCCGGTCGAAGCTTCAGTTGCGAAACGCACTCCAGGAGCCGGCACGCCAGGAGCCGGCACGCCATGAGCCGGCACCGCACACCGCGCGCTTACGCCGATCCGTACCTCGCGGGCGCGGGGCTTGGCCTGGTGCTGCTCGCGGCGTTCGTCCTGGTCGGCCGCGGGCTCGGCGCATCGGGTGCATTCGCGAGCACCGCCGCCGGCGCAGTCGCGGCGATCGCGCCGGAACGCGCTGCCGCGAGCCCGCTGTTTTCGCATTACCTCGATGGCCAGGGCCCGTGGCTCGAGTGGTTGAGCTTCGAACTCGCCGGTGTACTGCTCGGCGCCTGGATCTCGGCGGCGCTCGCGGGACGATTGCGCGTGGAGGTGGAGCGGCCTGCGGCGATTGCGCGCGGATCGCGCCTCACGCTCGCCTTCGGCGGTGGCGTCGCGATGGCGGCCGGCGCGGCGCTCGCACGCGGCTGCACGAGCGGACAGGCGCTGACCGGTGGCGCGCTGCTGAGTGTCGGCGGATGGCTGTTCCTGTGCGTCGCGTTCGCGACAGCGCATGCGCTTGCGCCGCTCGTGCGGAGATTGTGGTCATGAGCGCGCCGCTGATCGGCGAGGGGACGCTCGGCGCGTCGCTCGCCGCAGCGGTCGCGCTCGGGGCGGGTTTCGGCTTCGCACTCGAGCGCGCGGGCCTGGGCAGCGCGCTCAAGCTCATCGGGCAGTTCTACGGCCGCGACCTCGCGGTGATGAAGGTGATGTTCAGCGCGCTGATCGTGGCGATGCTCGGCGTGTTCTGGCTCAGCCGCTTCGGCCTGCTCGACCTGCGCGCCGTCTACGTGCCGCTGACGTACCTGTGGCCGCAACTTCTCGGCGGACTGTTGTTCGGTGCCGGGCTCGTGATCGCGGGGCTCTGTCCCGGAACCGCCTGCGTTGCGGCCGCAACCGGCCGCGTCGACGGCGTGTTCGTGGTGTTGGGTTTTTTCGCCGGCATGGTCGGCGTCGGCTTGCTGCTCGATGGTTTCGCGGCCTTCTATGAAAGCGGCGCGCACGGCGCGTGGACCTTGCCGGAGCTGACTGGCTTGCCCTACGGCGCCGTGGTCGCAGCGGTGGTCGTTCTTGCACTCGTGGCGTTCGCGGGCGCCGAGTGGATCGAGCGGCGCGTGCGATGAGGCGCCACGCTCGCACTATGCTGGCGCTGCTCGCGCTGGTCACAGGAACGCTCGCGGCAATCGCGGGAAACGTAGTTCCGCCACCCGCTGCGGATGAGGTTTCCGCTGTCGATCTTGCGCAGTGGATCCGCGACCAGCGGCCCGGGTTGCTTATCGTCGACCTGCGCACCGCGGAGGCTTTCGATCGCGATCGACTCCCGGGCGCGCGCCTGATCGCGGACCTCGACGCCGATACGCTGCGCGCGGCCGATAGCGTTGTCGTCTACTCCGATGCGCGCGCCGACGGCGCGGCGTTGCGCGGGCTGTCGAACGTGCCGCGCGTGCTCCGCCTTCACGGCGGCATCGCAGCGTGGAACGAAGAGGTACTTTTCCCCGTGATTCGTGCCGACGCAAGCGCGCGGCAGCAGCGCGACTTCGCGACGCGCGCCATGCTCAGCCGCTATTTCGGAGGCTCGCCGCGCCTGCTCGATCCCGGCGCGTTGCCCGCGCGCGCCCGGAGCCGGCACGGATGTTGACCCACGCGACCGTTCGCGAGCTCGATTCGCCGGCACCTTCGCGCGACGGCTTCGATTTCGCCGCGCTGCGCCGCCGCGAGTTCGCCCGGCTCGACGCGCGACGCCACTGCTATCTCGACTACACCGGCAGCGCGTTGTACGGCGTGTCCCAGATTCGTGCGCACATGCGCCTTTTGCGAACCGGCGTGTTCGGCAATCCGCACTCCGAATCGAGTACCGCGCGCGCGAGCACCGCGATCATCGAGCGTGCGCGCGATGCCGTGCTGCGCTTTTTCGACGTCGACGATGCGAGCCACGTGGTGTGCTTCTGCGCGAACGCCAGCGCCGCGATCAAGCTGGTCGCCGAGAGCTATCCGTTCGGCCCGCGGCGCCAATTGCTGCTGTCTGCCGACAATCACAATTCGGTCAACGGCATTCGCGAGTACGCGCGCGCCGCGGGCGCGCCGCAGCGCATCCTGCCGCTCGACGCCGGGCTCGCACTCGAGCGACCGGAGCAGGCGCTCGCCGAGTCTGCGCGCGACGGCGCCGGTTTGTTCGCGTTTCCGGCGCAGTCGAACTTTTCAGGCGTGCGACATCCGCTCGCACTGGTGAGTCATGCGCGCGCACTCGGTTTCGACGTGTTGCTCGATTGCGCCGCGTTCATCCCGAGCCATCCCCTGAGCTTGCGCGACTGTCCTGCGGATTTCGCGGCACTCTCGTTCTACAAGCTTTTCGGCTACCCGACCGGCCTGGGCGCCCTGGTGATGCGGCGTGATGTGATGCATAAGCTCCGGCGCCCATGGTTCGCCGGCGGCACCGTACGCTTCGCATCAGTGGGCGCCGACCTGCATCGGCTGCAGGACGGCGCCGAAGGGTTCGAGGATGGCACGCCCGATTTCCTCGGCATCGCGGCTTTGCCGGCGGGGTTCGCATTGCTGAAGCAGGTCGGAATGACCCAACTTCGCGCGCATGTGGCGCGGCTGACAGACGCGCTGCTCGACGGGCTCATGAGACTGCGCCGCGACGACGGCTCGCCGTTGATCCGGATCTACGGCCCGCGCCGAGTCGACGCGCGCGGCGGCGCGGTGAGCTTCAACGTGCTCGATGCGAGCGGATGTCCGTTACCTTACGCGACAGTCGAGGCCGCCGCACGCGAGACCGGAATCTCGGTGCGTGGCGGTTGCTTCTGCAACCCCGGCGCGGCGGAAGCCGCATTCGGCGTGGAGCCCGCGCGATTGAAACGATGCCTGACGATGCTCGGCAGCGAGTTTACGCCCGAGCGCTTTTCCGCGTGCGCCGGTACCGAAGTCGGCGCGATACGCGCCTCGCTGGGCCTGGCCAGCAACGACGACGACATTGCTCGATTGCTCGGGTTGCTCGTCGGCTTTCGCACGACGCGCCGCTGATCACATCCCGGATGCGATCGTTCAGAGTCACCCGCCGGCGAGCTGCTTTGCTTCGAGTGCGGTCCAGTCGGTGTGCTGGTTCGGATCGCAATGATCGCGTCGGCAGACAAGGAAGTCGGTGATCGGGTGGATTTCCCACAGCGACATGCGGTCCGGCTCGTCCTTGAACGGATGATCCGGATCGTCGCTGACGTAGTGAACCTTATCGTACGACAGGGCGCCTTCGACCAGGACCTGCGTGCCCTTCGCCTGAAGCTCCTTCAGCGCATCGATCGTCCAGGCGCTCGGCCGCGCCTGCGGGATCATCTCGACGACGATGCCCTGGAACTCGGTGTCGCCCGCCGCGGCAACGACCGGAATGTGGAAGTCGTTGTCGTATGGTTTCTTCAGGTTGCAATTGACTGACTCGCCTGCCTTGTTGGCATGCAGGCCGTCCTGGCCTTTCGGAATGTAGGCGACGACGCGGACGCGGTCGCCTTCGGATACGCCGCCCGCAGCCACTTTGAGG
This sequence comes from Rudaea sp., assembly GCA_035693405.1. GTDB lineage: Bacteria > Pseudomonadota > Gammaproteobacteria > Xanthomonadales > Rhodanobacteraceae > Rudaea. The sequence continues at coordinate 36,814 of DASSGP010000009.1, forward strand.
TCGGTCAGCTTCTGATAGCCATGCGGGGTCAGGTCGTAGGGACCTTGACCGACCTTCTCGTCGGCCTGCTTCTGCAGCGATTTCAGATCGTCGAAGGTGAGCAGGACGGCTGCCTTGCCGTTTTCCGGTCGCGTCCTCTTCATCGCGTTTGCCTCGGCCTCCCAGGACCCTTCCTTTGCGCAGCCGCGTGCCGGGCATTCGTCGAGCGTCGCCGCACAGACCTGATTGTCAGGATCGCCTTGCTGCGCGCCGTGTTCGTGTTCGTGCGTGATGCGCACGTCCTCCGCGGCGATCCAGCCAACCGGTCCTTTGTCCCGGCGAACGACGCGGTAGAAGCCGCCGCTGTCCATGTGCGCGGCCCAGACCAGGGTCGTGCCCTTGGCGGCCGTGAATGCCGTTTCTGCGCTCGCTGCCGGGCGCGAGCGCACTGCCGCGTCACGCACGCTCTGCACCAGATCGACGTCGTACGACTGGCACACGCCGGCAAGCGGCAGCGCGAGAAGCAGCGTTGCTGATGCGAATACTCCGCGGCGACGAGATCTGGCGTAACGAGATCTGGGGTAATGAGATCTGGGGCGACGAGACGATCCAGGCTGCATGCGAATCTCCTCCTGTTTGGTTGCAGCACCTTGCCGTTTCCCTCCCAAATCGATGATGAACCCGGAGAACTCGCGCGCGTGCGCGGTGGGACGGCGTTCAGCCGCCTTGTGGCGCAGGCCAATTCTTTTTAGCCGAGCGCAGGGAGTACTTTCGAAAATTCATGTCGGCGCTGTGAGCGATCGAACGCTGCGGGCAAAACGCCGTTGCACGTGTTGCACGCAGCTGGATGAAGCGTGGCCGCTTCTGACGCGATCTCCCGGGCCATCGCACGTTTCACCAGGATTCAGTTCCGGACGCTCTCTGCAAAATCGATTCATCCGCCATTGATCAAGGGCGGTGGACAATTACTACGAACCTGATCCAGCAAGAGGACGCTGGAGCGTCGGCGCGAGGGAGCCGGTTCGCGGCCGATCGTGGTGAGACATTCGTGAGGTGCTAAGGATCCACGGGACCGCCCATAAGGCGCGCCCGATCCATCTTCGCCCAAAGAACAGGAGAATTTTCTCATGCGCAAGCACGCCAACATTCTAGTAGCACTCGCGTTTGCCACGGCAATGTTGCAAGGCTGCAATCAGCAGGCAGACAGCACCGCGAAGGTTCAGGCCGACGTTGCCAAGGCGGAAGCCGACGGACAGAAGAAGATAATCGACGCGCAGGCGAAGCTCGATCAGGTAGTCGCGCAAAACAACAAGAACCTGGTCGGCACGCAGGCGGACGCGCAGAAGGATGCGAGCAGCAATCCGAATGCGCCGCCGCCGGACGCCAACGCCGATATCGCCAAGGCGCGCAGTGACGCCGAAGTCAAGGTTGCGGATGCGCAATATGATGTCGACAAGGCCAAGGCCGAAGCGGCCAAGCAAGTCGCGGACGCGCGTTGCGAATCGCAGGTCGGTGATGCGAACAAGCAGTGCCTGGCAAGCGCAAAGGCGGACTATGACGCGGCGGTCGCGGCGGCGAAGGCCAGGAACGACACAGTGCACGCGGCTCACTAGTAGTACGAAACAGCGGCGACGTTCGCGGGCTACGCAGGTGGCCCGCTGGCGCACGAAGAGTTCCAACAAGACCAAATGAGGAGATTCTCATGCGCGTAATCACAGTGTTGACGCTGGCAACTCTCGCCGCCGCAGCTACCGGCTGCACGAACAGCGTAAAGTCATCCGAACCGCAGACGTTCACCTACGACTGCTCGGGCCTTGGCAAAGGCTGGGGCGATTGCAATGAAAAAGCGGACGCGCAGTGCGGCGCCCACAACTACACGGTCGTGTCGCAGAAGGGCGACGCGGAGGGCAAGAGCGCCAGCGGCAACACCGAGATGAGGCGCACGCTGGTGGTTACCTGCAAGCACTGAGCTCGAGGAAAGCCGGGTCGGAGTGCGCTTCAAACGAAGGAAGCGGACAAGGGTGTATTCTGCATCGGCGCGATTGACACTTGCGGCGTCACAATGGCCGCCGCGAAGGATCCCGCATCGTCCCGCCTGAGCAAAAAGGACATCATGATCAACCTCCCACGCTTGCGCGCTGCGTTATCGCCGGCCGTCCTCTGCGCCTTGTATTCGTGCTTCTGCAGCCCGCCTCTCGAAGCGGCGGAGCGGATGGAACGCGGCCAATGGGAGTTCGCCATGACCACGGACGGTTCGACGCGCACCTTCAAGCAATGCATAACGGCAGACAAGGCAAACGAGGTCAACGGCGACACCCAGACGGCGCGGTCGTATGCCGAGAAGCATTCGAATGGCCGCTGCACGATCAAATCGTACGAGGTCGCCGGCGACAAGGTCTCGTATTCACTGGCGTGCGGCGACAGGCAAATCGATAGCGTCACGACATATCACGGTGACACCTCCGAGGGCTCGTTGGTCACGACCAGCGACGGCAAATCGGTCACGGCGCAGGTGAAGGCCAAGCGGCTGGGCGCATGCCCATAGAGCGGAGATCGTGCCGGGCGCCGGCACGAATGATTGTGTCAGCAGGACCATAAGGGCCAGGTTCCCTCTCAGGGCGCGACCGACCGCACAACAACGGATCGGCTCAGTGCTGTCCTGCAGGAACGCGCAAGCCCCGCAAATCGAACACGCTTGTCAAAGTCTGTTTTTCCGGCTTTCCCACCATATGATCCCCGCAACTTTGCCCGGTAACGGCCGCGCACGAGCCTCGAAATCCGGCTGAGAGCACGGCTTGCGGAAATCGCGAGCACGAGGCGGCGATGCTATCTTTCGGCCTGATCGTCGCTCTGGCCGCGTTTGCAAACAGAGGCGGAAACCATGACCACGGAAAAAAAGTCTATGGCGTTCGGCTGGTGCGTCTACGGCCTGGGCGTGATGGCGTTGGGCATGGTGTGCCTTGCGTTCGGAGACTTCCATCCGGGCCAGCCCGTGCCAAAGGATTTCCCCGCCCGCACCGCGCTGGCCTACGCGGCCGCTGCGTTCATGCTCGTCGCGGGTGCGGCCGTCGAGTGGCGGCGGACGATGGCATGGGGCGCCGCGGCGCTCACTGCTTACTTTGGGTTGATTGTCGTCATCGTGTTGAACGGCCGCGTGCTGCTCGCCCATTACGCTGAATACGGCCCGTACGAAAGCCTGGCCATAGAGCTCGCGATTGCGGCGGGCGGGCTGATCGTCTACGCCGCCAGCGCCAGGATCGATCCAGCCTTGGCGTCGCGTCTCACGCGTGTGGCCCAGGTGGCGTTCGGGGTTTGTGCGCTGATTTTCGGCGGAGCGCATTTTGTCTACATGAACCTGACCGCACCGCTGGTTCCCAAATGGCTGCCGCCTTCACAAGAGTTCTGGGGTTATGCGACCGGTCTGTGCCATATCGCGGGGGGTGTTGCGATCCTGACGGGCGTGCAGGCACGACTTGCCGCAATCCTGCTGACCGTCATGTTCGCGTCGTTTACGCCGCTGGTTCACGTGCCGATGCTCCTGGCCGACCCGTCGAGCCATTGGATCTGGAACGAAAACGCGGTGAATATCGCGCTGACCGGCGCCGCCTGGGTCGTAGCGGATTCGCTGGCGCTGCGGAGGCACTCCTGGTCTGAAGCCCCGAAGGTCGTAGTGAGCGAGAAGCCCCGTGCGCAGTGGAGTCATGAAATGGCGCGGCCAACACCGGACGCGGATTGAAGCCACGCAGCTTCCGCGCGCTGCATTGCGGCGAGCAGGGTTGTTGCTCCTGGCGCGCTTGAGCCGGCAACAAATTCGCGGTAGCTTGCCGGCACCGCGCGCATCACGCGCGCCGCAAGCCACTCGCTTCATGAGCGACATCGACGACCTCACGGTGAAGACGGTTGCGCTGATCCGTGCATTGCACGAACGCGACGACAACACCGGCGGACACAGCGACCGCACTCGCGCGCTTGCGATCGAACTCGGCAAGGCATCCCACCTGTCCGCCGCCGACCTCGATACGTTGAGCCTTGCAGCGCACTTGCACGACATCGGAAAAATCGGCATACCCGACAGCGTGCTGCTCAAGCCGGGCCGTCTCGACGACGAGGAGTTGCAGGTCATGCGCACGCACCCGCAGCGAGGCCACGACATTCTCGTCTCGATTCCCGACCCGCAGGTGGCCGCCGTCGCCAACGTTGTGCTCCATCACCACGAGGGCTTCGACGGCAACGGCTATCCGAATCGCCTGCGCGGCGAACAGATTCCGCCGATGTCGCGCATCGTCGCGATCGCGGACAGCTACGACGCCATGGCGACCGTGCGTCCGTATCACAAGCCGCGCACGCATGCCGAGATCATGAAACTGATGTTCGATCAGCAGGCCGGAAAGTACGATCCGTACTTCGAACAGCTATTCGCGGGCGTCGCCGAACACAGCCCCTACCGGGCTGCCGCCGGCTGATCGAACTGGCGCTCGTCCCAACGCACGGCTTTCGACCCATGGACAAGACTCAACTCGGTGTGGTGCGCGGCATGGGCCTGGCCCTGCTGACGGCCGCTGCAGTGTTCGCTTTCTCTGCCATGTATGTCTCGCGAGTCTGGGGTGTCGGGTCGGACCTGGCCTCGCGAGCCACAGTCGCATCATGGGCACTCGTGTTGCCGGCGTTCGCGCTATTCGTGTGTATCGCGCGCCTCGCAAAGCACCGGTTCTTCACGCCCGAGGACATACACGGCAGCGGGCTGACTGGCGGCACCGACAAGGCGAAATTGCTTCAGGCGTTGCTTCAAAACACATTGGAACAATCCTGCCTTGCACTGCCGGTATACATCGCGGCTTCCATCGTTGCGCCTGCTCCGCTGCTTCCGGTGGTTCCTGCTGCCGCGGCAATGTTTCTCGTCGGGCGCCTGTTTTTTTTCGCGGGCTATGCGAACGGGGCTCCTTCGAGAGCATACGGGTTTGGGCTCACCTTCTACCCGACGGTCTTCCTGCTGCTGTTCGTGGTAGCGCTCGGTGTATCGAAGGCCGTAGCCTGAGCCCCGGTTCGACCAGTCTCCGGCAGGTGCGCTGCCAAGTTAGAATATTCGATACTGCTCAAGTAAGGTAACGCAACCAGGACCAGGGGCAGGTCGATCCGGTCCCTCAGATGGATTCCCTCCGATGACCGACAAGAGCGCGCCCGCCGTCCTGATCACGATGGCGCATAGCCACTACAGCGAAAAGGCCCGCTGGGCCCTCGACTGGCTCGCGCTGCCGTATCGCGAAGAGCGGCACGTGCCTCTCGTGCACCGGATGGCGACGACCCGCAACGGAGGAGGAAGCGTGCCCGTGCTCGTGCACGGAAGCAGTCGCTTCATCGATTCGACCGACATCCTCATGCATGCCGACGCCGTTGCGGGCGGCGACCTGCTGTATCCCCGTGATGCGGCGTTGCGAGCCCAGGTCGAAGCGCTCGAGGAGCAGTTCGATGAAGAATTTGGTCCGCATACGCGACGCTGGGCGTACGCACACGCGCTCGCGGAAAGGCGTCTGCTTCGCAGCATGATGTCGCGCGGCGTTCCGCGGATCGAGGCATGCCTTCTTCCGCTCCTGATGCCGAGCGTAGTTGCCATCGTACGCGACCGGCTCAAGATCACGCCGGAAAGCGCGCAGCGATCGATCGGGATCGTGCGCCGGATCTTCGCCGAGGTCGGCGAGCGCCTCGGCGATGGACGCCAATTCCTGGTCGACGATCGTTTCACCGCCGCCGATCTGACATTTGCAGCGCTCGCGGCGCCCGTGCTGTTCCCCGCCGGCTACCGCGCCGCCTACCCGGCGCTGGACGACGTACCAGCTTCGATGCGCGACGAGGTCTTGCGCTTGAGGGACACCGACGCAGGAAAGTTTGCACTGCGCTTGTTCTCGCAGGAGCGAGGCCGTACGGCGACGCCTCGAGCTGAAAATTGACCCGGCTGAAGGCGGTGACGCCTTGGGCCGGGTTAGTCCGTTTCTCCGCCCGCGGAAAATTCGACAGCGCGCTGTGCAACGTGACGTCGCGCGGCGGGCGTGCGATGCAGCCGTGCGACCGACGCGCGCCGCCGGCCCCAAACACTCAATTCCTTTTTTCGGTTATGGGCGCCCTCAGTTCCCCAAGCCTCGAAAGGAACAGCTTGAGAATCGGCGAAGTGTTTGCCTTGCTGTAACCCACGGCCAGATCGATCGTTGGCGCTTCTCCCGCCAGCGGACGGCTGACCACGGACCATGGGAGCAGATTCTTCGCGTAGGCGGGCATCAGCGCCAACCCGCGGGTGGACGCAACCAGTGACATGGCCATCGCAAGATTGTCCACGCCATGATCCAGTTTGATGTCGAGCCCGCAGCGGCGCAGATAGTCCTCGGTCACGGCGCGCAGTACTGCGGCCTTGTTCGAACCGCCGATGAAGATCTCGCCGACGAATTCCCGCGGGTAAATTGCTTCGTGGCTGGTCAGGCGATGGTCGCTCGGCATCAGGACGATCAGCGGTTCGTGGTCCACCACTTCGTAGCACAGGTCGAAGGCGGGCTCGACGCGCAGGAAGGCTACATCGAGCCGGCCGCGGACGAGCGCCTCGGCAAGGTCTGGCGAATAGTCGCTCGACACCGTGACCTGAATGTTCTTCAGCTCATCGCGCAACACATGCATGGCCCGTTGCAGCCAGTTCATCTCGTGACCGGTTTGAAAGCCGATCGCAAATGTCTTTCGTGCAGGCTGTCCAGCCTTGCGCGCTGCTTCGACCGCGGCATCGACCTGCGTCAGCGCCAGACGTGCATGGTCGAGAAAGGCCTTGCCCGCGGCAGTCAGCTCGACACCACGAACGCTGCGAGATAGCAGTTCGACTCCCACTTGATATTCCAGGTCGCGAATCTGCCGGCTCAGCGAAGGCTGGGAGGTGTGCAGCCGTAGCTCAGCGGCCGTCGTCAGGCTGCCTTCCTCGACCACGGCGACGAAATAGCGCAGGTGCCGCAACTCCATGACCGTTACATGCCTGAGAGGTATGCCCCTCAGCTTACAAAGTCTTTTTCACGCACGCCAGAGAAGCCTAGAGTGCTCGCCACAGAAGCAGGGTTGTCGATAGGCAAACTACTGTTATTAAAGATGTTATTCAATATTGGAGATCACGATGTCTAAGTTAGCTGAAAAAGTAGCACTGGTTACCGGTGGGTCGCGAGGTATAGGCGCAGCGATCGCGAAACGTCTGGCGGCGGATGGAGCAAGGGTGGCAATTACTTACGCGAAGGACGCCGGCGCCGCGTCCGCGGTGGTGAAAGCGATCGAACGCAATGGCGGAAAGGCCATCGCGATCCTGGCAGATGCCGCCGACGTCAAGGCAGTCACGGCCGCGGTCGAGAAGACCATCGCAACTTTCGGCCGACTCGATGTGCTCGTGAACAATGCTGGCACAGCGATTCCGAAACCGTTCGAGGAGGCCACTCTGGAGGAGATGAACCGCGTGATCGACATCAACATTCGCGGCGTGTTCGCAGCGACGCAGGCGGCGCTGAAGCACATGAAGAGCGGCGGTCGCATCATCTCGATCGGCTCGGCTGTAGGTGAACGTGTCGCAGCACCCGGGCTTGTGCCTTACGCTGGCACGAAGGGAGCCGTGAAGATGTTCACTCAGGCGCTGGCTCGAGAGATCGGGAGCCGGGGCATCACGGTCAACAATGTCCAGCCGGGTCCGATCGACACGGATTTGAATCCCGCGGCGGGCGATTGGGCGGTGCCTCAGAAGGCCGCCACAGCGCTCGACCGCTACGGGCGTGTCGATGAGATCGCCGCGATGGTGGCGTTCGTCGCCGGCCCGGAGTCCTCGTACATCACCGGGGCGAATCTGACCGTCGATGGCGGAATGAACGCCTGAGCTGACGCTGATCCCGACGCGCTCTTCGCGAACGGCTTCGATTGAGAAGCGAACACGCGTGTCGGGACACGGCCGGCTTTCGCTCGCTCGCCTGTCCAGCTTGATCGCCACTACCAACGAGAATCTCAATGAGACAGTTCAGTCACCAGAACGCGCCCACGCGGTTCGTCGAAGCCAACGGCGTCCGCTTCGCCTATCGACGCTTCGGTAAGGCCGGCGGCGTGCCACTGGTGTTCAACATGCATTTCACTGGCACGATGGATCACTGGGACCCGCGCGTGACCGACGGCTTTGCCGAAGATCGCGAAGTCATCTTGTTCGACAATGCCGGTATCTCCAGCAGCTCCGGCGAGGTGCCGACTTCGGTCGAGGGCATGGCCGCCAACGCCGTCGCCTTCATCAAGACGCTGGGACTGAAACAAGTCGACGTGCTCGGCTTCTCGCTCGGCGGCCTCGTCGCCCAGGAGATCACGCTGCAGGCTCCGGAGTTGGTCCGCCGCCTGTTGCTGGTCGGAACCGGCCCGCGCAGCGGCGAGGGTATGGCCTCGTTGACGCCGGAAGCGCAGAAAATTTTCGGCGCGACGTACGATTCGCCCGATCACTTGTGGCTAAGCGTCTTCTTCACACCCTCGGCGGCCAGCCAGGCCGCCGGCCACGCCTATTTGAAGCGCTTCCGCCTGCGCACCGCGGACCGCGATCCCGAAGCGAACGAAAAGGTGGCGCCCGCGCAGCTCGAAGCGCTGGCCAAGTGGGGCGCTCCGCGCGAAAACCCGTTCGAATATCTCAAGGCGATCCGTCAACCGACGCTGGTCATCAACGGCGACGACGACGTGATCATCTACACCATCAACTCGTACATCCTCCAGCAGAACATCCCCGACGCGCAGTTGATCCTCTATCCGGACGCCAACCACGGCTCGCAGTATCAGTATCCGGAACGTTTCGTGCGGCACGTGTCGATGTTCCTGTCTGAAAAAGCCGCTTAGGGAACGATCATGAGCAATCTCTCCGGAAAAACTGCGCTTGTCACTGGCGCTTCGCGCGGTATCGGCCGCGCCAGCGCTCTCGCTCTGGCCAAAGCCGGCGCACAGGTACTTGTTCACTACGGCAGCGGCGAGAAGGAAGCCGCGGCTGTTGTCGCCGAAATCCGCGAGGCCGGAGGCCGCGCCGAAAAGGTAGTCGCCGATCTGAGTGCGCCCGATGGCCCGCACACATTGGCTAAAGCGGTTCGAGGCATCGTCGGCGATCGCCTGGATATCCTGGTCGCCAATGCAGGGATCTCGAAGGCGGCCAGCGTCGAGGACATGACGGTCGGAGACTTCGACAAGCTCTTCGCCGTCAACGTGCGGGCGCCTTACTTTCTGGTCCAGCAGCTACTGCCCGCGATGTGCAAGGGCAGCAGCATCGTGTTCATCACCTCGCTTGCCGCTCGCGCCTCTCTCGGCACCATTTCAGCGTATGGCGCCACCAAAGGCGCGCTTAGCACACTGGTGACGCACTTCGCTTCCGCACTCGGCGAGCGCGGCGTTCGCGTCAACGCGGTCGCCCCTGGCATCGTCGAAACGGACATGTCGAACTTCACCAAGACCGACGCCGGCCGCGACCTGGCGCTGGGAATGCAAGCCCTGAAGCGTATCGCCCAGCCCGAAGACATCGGTGGCGTGGTGGCGTTTCTCGCTTCCGACGAAGCGCGCTGGATCACCGGCGACACGGTGCGCGTCGACGGCGGCTCGAAGCTCTGAATTCCGCGTGCACGCGCAGCACAGATGAAACTAGCCGCGCCAACGCTTCCGTACACAATTTTGGAGATTCCATCATGAGCACTGAAAGGATGAAGCTTTACCAATCGGCGGGCTCACCCAATTCGCGGCGCGTGCGTTTTTTCCTCGCTGAAAAAGGGTTGTCCATTCCGATCGTCCCCGTCGACCTGGGCAAAGGCGAGCAACATTCGGAGGCCTACCGGGCGATCAACCCGCGTCGTGTCGTTCCGACGCTCGTGCTGGAAGACGGTACCGCCCTAGGCGAAGTCCTCGCGATCTGGCGTTACATTGAAGAGGCCTACCCGGAGCGACCCTTGCTGGGCACCACGCCAACAGACAAGGCCCTGGTCACTCTATGGGAACGGCGTGCCGAGCAAGAAGGATTCGCCTCCGTCATGGAAGGCATCCGCAACGCCGCGGCAAGTCTCAAGGGCCGCGCCATTGCCGGACCGCACGACTACGAGCAGATCCCCGCGTTGGTGGGGCGCAGCACTTTGCGTGCGAAGAACTTTTTCGCCGATCTCAACGAACGGCTAGGCCAAGTCCCATTTGTTGCAGGCGATCGCTATTCCGCTGCGGACATCACCGCTCTGGTCACCGTCGATTTCGCCGCGAAGGCGATCAATCTGCCGCTGGCGGGGGAGCACGTTGCGCTCAAACGATGGTATGACGCAGCATCGAGCCGGCCCAGTGCCGCTGCGTAGTCCCATGACGGGGTCACTCTGCATTGCGTTGGTTGCCGGTGATCTCGCGAGACTTTCCGAGACCACTTCCTGTGCAGAGTGAGTTGCGACTCCGGCGCTAAGCGATCCGCCCGCCAGTCGCCACGCGGATGCAGTCTCCAAGAGAAATTCACAACGCAGTTCCGATAGATTTCACGAGTGCGATTCAGGATCGATGCTCTCGATGGTTGAGATCGCGTGCCCCGCACACATCATGATATTTGGCGGCAACGTCTGCCCAGAGGAGTGCAGAGAATGATTGCAATCCCCAACCACCCTGGATCGTCGGCGAATGCCGATGGCACGTTGCCAGTCGATTTGTCGGCTGTTCTGGAGAGCATCGAATGGCTGACCGGCGATGAAAGTCATGACCTCGACGCTGAGGGACTTGTCGCGGGACTTGGTCTTCGTCTGAGAGGCATCGGTATCCCGCTCGATCGACTCGCTCTGCACCTGAGAACGATTCACCCCGAGATCCGCGGTCGCACACTGGCATGGGCGCCGGATGAAGAGGTGGAAGTCTATGAGCGCACGCACGGATTCGAATTGTCCGGCCCTTTCACGAGCACGCTCCTGCAGCAGATAACGGAGACGCGTGGACCTTTCGTGATCCGCCTCGAAGAATCCGACCGTCCGGACTGGACTGAAATCGACGTCTTCAAGGATCGTAACCTCGTTGAATTCGTATTCCTTTCCTTGCGCAACGCCGAAGGTGTCGTGGCCACCACCGCGTTCTGCACCAAGCGCAAGGACGGCTTCACCCCGGCCGAGCGTGCGGCGTTGGAGCGGATAGTCCCGGCGCTGCGCAACGCTTGTGAGCTACGCGCGGTGCGAACGACCGCGCTTGCTCTGCTCGACACGTATGTCGGCACCGGCACCGCGCAGCGCATATTCGCCGGCCACATTCGCCGCGGCCAGGTCGAGTCGCTCAATGCCGCCCTCATGCTCAGTGATTTGCGTGGCTTCACGCAGATGTCGAACCGGCTGCCGAGCCAGCGCCTCATCGAACTGCTCGACGACTACTTCGATTGTGTCGTACCGGCAGTCACCGCTGCGGGCGGCGAGGTACTGAAATATATGGGCGACGCGGTTCTCGCGTTCTTTCATCGCGACGACGCGGCCGCGGCGTGCATGGCGGCGCTCGACGGCGCCGTCGGCGCATTGGCGAGGCTCGATCAATTCAGCGCCCCCGACGCCGAGCTCCATGCGGGTATTGCCCTGCATTATGGCGAGGTCAGCTACGGCAACATCGGGTCCGGGCACCGACTCGACTACACCTTGATCGGCCCGGACGTCAATCTCGTGAGCAGAATTCAGACGGTTTGCGGCGCAACCGGACAACGCCTGTTGATGTCTGAGCGTTTCGCCGCACTGCTTGGCGCCTCACGCGCGACCACGATCGGCAACCATGACCTCAAGGGATTTGCCAGTCCGGTGCCGCTATACGGGCCGATCAGCTGATCGGGCCCGGGAAAGCACCGCCCACCTCGAGAGGCTTATGCCGACCCAACTACCTCGTACAACGCGTATTCGCCACTCTTGCCGTGGATCGGAATATGCATTTTCCGCCCGATTCGAAGCTGCGGCCCCACGCGTGTGTAGAGCGCCTCCGAGATCAGCAGGCGCGTGCCTATCGCCTTGTTGGCGCTCTCGATGCGGCTTGCAAAATTGACCGCATCACCGATTGCGGTGACACGTTCGCGCCCCGCCGCGCCGACGCTGCCCACGACCGCTTCGCCGAAATGAATTCCAATGCGCACGTCGAAACTTCGGCCGTAGGCGGTTTCGAGGTAAGGCTTGAGTGCGTCCATGGTCTCCAGCATCGCCAGTCCCGCTTGGACGGCGTGGAATGCAGCGCTGTCTTCGGTTTCCTGTTCGGACTCGCTCAGCCCGAACAGCGCCATGAGACCGTCGCCCATGTAATTGTCGATGCAGCCACCAAAGTGTGAGACGTCGCGGCCCATCGCGTGAAAATACCGGTTCAATACATGCACTACGTCGTGCGGGGGCAGTTGCTCGGAAAACGCGGTGAATTCGCGGATGTCGGCGAACAGGATCGCCAGTGTACGTTCCTCGCCGGCAGCGACAGGAGCCGTATCCCGCGTGCGCTGATCGACCAAGGCAACGTCGTCATCGTCGAGAATGAGGCGACGCATCGTTATAGAGTCTTTCGCCGTGGTCTGGCACGCGAGACGCAACTGGCGCGCGAAGCCGAGGCGATCAGCGAGCGCCTGTTCGGCGGCCGTTCGCGGCGCGCAATCCTCGATGCCATCCATTACCTCGACCCGGCACGTGGAGCAGCGCGCATGGCCGCCGCAGGCGTGTGCATGCGCGACACCGCCGCGCAATGATGCGTCGAGCAGAGTCTCGCCCGGCGCTGATTCGATCAGCACATCGTCAGGGAGAATCCGGATAGTGGCCATACGATCTCCGGGATTCTACTTCGCAAGTATGAAGTAAGGCTCCCGCAGCGCTTCCGCGGGAGCCGGGTGATTACTTCGCCTTGCGCGCATCCAGGCTGAGCGCGCCGGCGCCGTTCGCCGCGAGCATCAGGAAGGCGCCCGCAATGGACACGTTCTTGAAGAACATGATCATCTGTACCTGGTCGGCGAAGTTGTTGTGAAACAGCACGCCGCTCAGCAACGTAAAGCCGGCCAGCAGCAACGACACCACGCGCGTCTGCCAGCCCAGGATGATCGCGATCGAGCCGAGCACTTCGGTGGCGATCACCAACGGCAGCAGCGCGCCCGGCACGCCAACCGATGCCATGTAGCCGGCGGTAGCGGTATACGCCCCGATCTTTCCCAGTCCCGACAGCAGGAACAGGGTCATCAGCAGGATGCGTCCGACCAATTCCGATGTGCTGCGGAGCGTGATCCGCGATTGTGTACCCGACGGTTGCGAGGCGATGCGTGAGTCGAAAGCTTGCGATGAAGTGGACATGATTGAACTCCTATGGATGGAGAGCGTGTCTCCGTTGGTTGATCAGAAAGGGTCAAAGGCGAATGGGCTGTTGCAGACGCCCTGACGCGAGCAGACCAGCGCCGATGCGACGGATCTCGGCTTCACCGCGATCGAGCGCGTTGACGTTGGTGTGCACCGAGTAGTAGCCGGTCACGAGATCGTGCGGATGCTTGATCGCCGAGCCGAGCACGAACGCGGTGTCGCCGTTGGCGACAAAGTCGATGGCGGATTCCGA
>DASSGP010000010.1:0-14683 GCA_035693405.1 Rudaea sp.
CGCAGTCAGGTCACGGTAGCGCGCGAAGAACAGCGCAGCCTTGGCGAAGCGCGGCTTCGCCGTCGGCGCGTAGCAGATGTCGTCGCAGATGGCCTTCTGTCGCGCCTCATCGAGTGCCGCGAACGGCTCGGAGAAGCGTTGGGTCGACTCATCATCCAGCCACTTGAAGCCGTCGACAACCAGCTTGCGGTCCTTTCGGTTCGGTTCGTAGGGCGCGCTGATCCACTCGTCGAGGAAATCGATCACGCCGACTGCGGATGCACTCGGCGACGTCTCGTCGGCCGGAATGATCAGATCGCTCAGCGCGGTTGCGGTGTGGCGCTGCTTCGCCGTGAACGTCAGCGGCCACAGTTCGCCCGGCTTGTACGAGTTCAGCAGATTCGGGTCGGTGCCGTATCCCTTCGCCGCCGAAATGCGACGGTCCGACGGAGAAGCCAATACTGTCTTGGCCAGCGCAACCCCACGCAACGAAGACACCGAGGCCGCGGCAGTCAGCATCCACTTGATTGTCGTTCGCCGATCCATCACAGCTCCTTCTGGCGCATGCGTTCGAGAATCCGGTCGGAGACGCGCCAGGCATTGGCCATGATCGTCAGCGTCGGATTCTTGTCGGCATTCGACGCAAACGGCGCGCCATCGGTAAGGAACAGGTTTTTCACGTCCCAGGTCTGGCACCATCGATCGGTGACCGACGTCTTCGGGTCAGCGCCCATCATCGCACCGCCGACCTCATGGATGATGCTGCCGCCCGGCGCGATCGCCTTGGCGCCATCGGTTTCGACCTGGCCGCGCACGCGCCCGCCCATCGCCTCGATGATTTCGGCAAACGTCTTCTGCATGTGCGCCGCCTGGCGTGTTTCGTGTTCCGACCACTTCCAGTGAAAGCGCAGCACCGGGATGCCCCACTTGTCCTTGACGGTCGGATCGATGTCGCAGTACGAGTGCTCGTTCGGGATCATCTCGCCACGGCCGTCGAATCCGACGAACGAACCGTAGTAGCGGCGCGCGTCCTGCTTGAATTTCTTGCCGTAACTGCCGCCGGTCAGCCATTCGAGTTCCGCGGCGGTCCCAAGACCGGGCATGCCCTTGCCGCCGCCGAATTCGATGTGATAGCCGCGCGCAAAACCGAGTTTGTCGGCTTGCTGGTAGAGCCACCACGGCACGTACATCTGGTGTCCGCTTGCGGCGTCTTCATTGTGCGGCGGCATGCTTTCGAGCAGCGGAACCTGGCCGTCGAGACTGCTGCCGACCGTGTCCATGATGTACTTGCCGACCTTGCCGCTGGAGTTGGCCAGTCCGTTCGGGAACGCAGCCGATTTCGAGTTGAGCAGGATCCGCACCGATTCGCAGGCGCTGGCCGCGAGCACGACGACTCGCGCAGTCGCGTGCTGGTGCTTGCCCGTGGTCTTGTCGACGAAGCCGACGCCGGTGGCGCGTCCGTCCTTGCCCAGAGTGACTTCGTGGACCATCGCATCGGTCACGATGTCGAGCTTGCCGGTCGCGAGCGCGGGCGGCAGATGCACCGTCGTCGATTGGTAGTTCGCGCGAATCGAGCAGCCGCGCCCGCACGGCGTCGCCCAGAAGCAGGCGGCGCGGCGTTGCATGTCCTCGGCGATGATCTTCTGTGCCGTCTCATTGCCGGGATGCAGTTTCGCCGGCGACGTCTTCCAGTCGAGTTGCTGTGTCAGCACCGCGCGGTGGCCTGGGATTACCGGAATGCCGAGCTTGCCGGCGCGCGCGGCAACGAGCAGATCGCTGACCTTCGGCTTCGGCGGCGGCAGCAGGCAACCGGGCGGGGAGTCGGGCGTGTTCTCGAGCCCCCGGTTCTCGCCGTAGACGCCGACGAGCATCTCCACCTTGTCGTAGTACGGCGCCATATCCTCGTATGAAATCGGCCAGTCGAAGCCGAGACCGTCGCGCGAGTGCGGTTTGAAATCGTACGGGCCGTTGCGCAGCGAAATGCGTCCCCAGTGATTCGTGCGCCCGCCGAGCATGCGCGCGCGCCACCAGTCGAATCGGCCGGCGTCGTCGCTGCGGGTCTGCACGTAAGGCTCGCCGGGCACCTGCCAGCCGCCATCGATCGTTGCGTCGTAGAAACCGAACGGCTTGTCCGCCGTTCCCTCGCCCCGCAGCGGCGCGAGGTCCGGCGTCTGGAACATCGGCGTCTCGCTGACCGGATCGTACTTGCGCCCGGCCTCGAGCATCAGGACGCGCGCGCCGTCCATCGTCAGCGTGTAGGCAGTCTGACCACCGCCGGCACCGGAGCCGACGATGATGACATCGTATTGCTCCTTTGCGGCGGTGGCGGGAGTGATAAACGGCATCGGTTATGTCTTCCAGTAGCTACTAAACGGCAGTTTCCAAAGGAACGTCGGAACTTCTAGATTCGCCGTCCCGCGAGTGACCTTGCTTGAACCCCTCTCCCTCCGGGAGAGGGTGGGGGTGAGGGTCGGGATTCGTATCGACGCTAATAGATGACCGGACCCTCATCTGACCGCCATGGATGGCGGGAATGCCGAAAAGGCAGGAGCATGTTTTCGGCCGGCGCTCCGCGCCACCTTCTCCCGACGGGAGAAGGGAAAAGAGAACGGCGGTGCTCATACCGTACACAAGCGAATCGCCTCCGCGAGCGATGCGAACGGATCGGCGCTCGTTGGTTCAAATTCGTGCGCAACGTATCCGCGATAGTTCAGGTCCGCAATCGCCTCGGCAATGGCGTGGTAGTTCAGTTCCTGCGTCTGGTTGATCTCGTGCCGGCCGGGGACGCCACCGGTGTGAAAGTGGCCGATCCATTTGATGTTGTCACGAATCGTCCGGATCACATCGCCCTCCATGATCTGCATGTGGTAGATATCGTAGAGCAGTTTCACGTGCGGCGAGTTGACGCCCTGCATGACGGCGACGCCGAATGCGGTGTGGTCTCCCTGGTATCCGGCGTGGTCGACCTTGCTGTTCAGCAATTCCACGCAGATCGTGACGCCGAGCTCGTCGGCGAGCGGCGCGATCTTCGACAGGCCGGCGACACAATTCGCGATCGCTGCGGAGTCGCCGATCTGCGCACTGCGATTGCCGAACATCGCGATGACATTCGGCACCTTCGCGCGCGCGGCGAGCGGCAGCGCGGCTTCGAGTTCGCCAATCAGCAACGCATGATTGGCAGGGTCGTTGAACCCGGTCTCGATGAACTTCCCGCGCCGGCTCGGATAACCCATCGATACGGCAAGTCCGGCATCCTGGGCGACGGGCCATTCGTCGATCTGCAGCAGGTCGATCCCGGCGAGGCCGAGCTGCCTCGCGCGCCGGCAAAATTCGGGCAGCGCAACATTCTTGTACGGCCAGCGGCAGACCGATTGCTTGAGTCTTCCCGCGCCTGGCGCGGCGCTCGCATGATTGGGCGGCGACGCCAGCGCCTGGACAGGGTTCATCGAAGCGAGCGCGCCCGCGGCGAGAGCCAGTCTTCCGAGCATGGCACGCCGGCTCGGACTGTGCGGTTCATCGACCATGAATTGGCTCGCGGCCCTTCAGTTCATCGAATGCAGGTAGTCGTAGTCCACCTGCGCGGCCTGCAACTGGTCCATACGCGCGAACGGCCCTTCCTGTTCGGCGAAGTAGTGCTGCAGGCCGGCCTTCTTCGCCGCGGCGAAGATCGGCTTGTAGTCGACGACGCCGTGTCCGAGTTCCGCGCCGAGCATTTTGCCGGCGCTCTTGTCGGAATCCGGCAGGAAGTCCTTGACGTGAATCAGCGGGAAACGATTCGGGTATTTGTTGAAGTAGGCAATCGGATCGTGCCCGGCGAAGATCATCCAGCCGCAGTCGATCTCGAACTTGACCAGTTCCGGATTGGTCTCGCGCAGCAGGATGTCGTAGCCGATCGCGCCGCCGCCCAGGTCGGCGAACTCGCGGGCATGATTGTGATAGACGTATTGCAGGCCGGCGCGCTTCGCCGCTGCGCCGAAGCGGTTGGCCAATTCCGCCGTCTGCTTCGCTTCTTCGAGGCTCATCGCCTGCTTCGACAATGTGGTCGCGGGATTGGCAGCTTTCACGAGTGCATCCAGTGATCCGCTGGTCGCGTAGGTTGCCCCCAATGCGTTCGCATCGTCGAACGCAGCGCCGAGGTCATCGGGATTGAAGCTCACGTGAGCGCTCGGACAGGCCAGGCCTGCGTCGTCGAGCAGCTGGCGGAATTGCTTCGCCGAGAGCTTGCCGAAACCAGCGGACTCCACGACGCCGAAGCCGATCTTGCGGAGCGTCTTCAGCGTACCGGCAGCATCGGCCTGCATCGGTCCGTTGACCGTGTAGAGCTGGATGCCGACTGCCTTGCCGAGCGGATTTGCCGACGCTCGCCGCGACAGCCATGGCGACGCAAGTGCCACGGCAGCCAGCTGGCTCGATTGCATGAGAAATTTCCTGCGGGATTCTGCGCTCATCGTGTCCCTCGCTAGGCTGCCTGCGGTTCTTTCGCGCCGGAATTCTCAGCCGGCGCGGTTTCCCTGTCCGAGAACGCCAGCACGAACAGGACCAGAACGACTGCGGCGCAGATTCCCGCGAACAACCAGATCGATTGCCAGTCGTGCGTCACGGCGCCGCTCGCCCCGGTGATCGAATAGGCATCGACAACGCGTCCGGAAAGCCAGGCGCCGATGAACATGCCCGCGCCGTAGGTGAGGAACGTGATCAGGCCCTGGGTCGCGGCGCGCAACGTCGGCGGCGCCTCGCGGTCGATGTAGATCTGGCCGACGACGAAGAAGAAATCGAAGCAGATGCCATGCAGGATGATGCCGAGCCACAGCATCCACACCAGCGCATCGGCATTGCCGTAGGCGAACGCCGCGTAGCGCACGACCCAGGCGAGCATGCCGAGCGCGAGCATCCACTTCACGCCGAGGCGGCGGAAAAAGAACGGGATCAGCAGCATGCAAAGCACTTCCGACATCTGCCCGCCGGTCATCTTGCCGGCGGCGTTGTGCACGCCGATCTCGTTGAGATACAGATTCGTGAACGCGTAGTAGAACTGCAAGGGTATGCAGATCAGCAGCGACGCGAGCGCAAAGACGGCCATCGACCGGCGCCGCAGCAGGCGCACGGATTCGATCGGGATCACGTGATGCCACTGGAAGTCGGTGCCGCGCGCAAGCGGCGGCGTGTCCGGCAGCGTGAAGCAGTACAGCGCCATCAGCAGCGACGCGGCGGCGGCGAAGTGCATCGGCGTCGCCGTCGCCTCCACGCCAAGGGCGCCGATCGCCAGACCGGCCACGATCCAGCCGAGCGTGCCGAACACGCGCACCATGCCGAATTCCTGCTTCGTATCGGTCATCTGGCGCATCGCCAGCGATGCCGTCAGCGCGAGCGTCGGCATGTAGCAAAACGCGTACAGCTGCACGGCGACGTAGAGCGGAACGAACGACGATTGCGTCGAGGCGAACAGCAGCAACGCCGCGCCGAGCGCATGCAGGACGCCGAGCAGGCGCTGCGCGGCGAACGTGCGATCCGCGATCAGGCCGACGAAGAACGGCGAGACGATCGCGCCGATTGCCGTCGTGCCATAGGCCCATCCGATCTGCTGGTCGGAAAAATGCAGGGACGTCGACAGCCACGTGCCGAGCGTCACGTACCAGGCGCCCCAGATGAAGAATTGCAGGAACATCATCAGCGCCAGGCGCGCCTTCATCGTTGTCATGGCTTGCGTTCTCTCTTCGCGGGTTCCGCGGGTTGGATCCAGACGCCGCCGTCTGCGTGGCTACGCAGCATCGCTTCGATCAGGCGCGCGCTGCGATAGCCGTCGGCGAATGTCGGCAGTGTTGCCGGCTTCGCCTTTGCAGCACCGCCCTGCGCAATCCACTCGTACGCGTCGGCGATCAGGTTGAAGAACGCGTCGCTCCAGGCTTCCTGATGGCCGGCGGGCAGGTGCGCATAACGGCGCGCATCGCCGGCGAGCAGCGCGGGATCCTTGACGATCACCGAATCGGGTTGCGCATAGCGGCCGATCCACAGTTCGTTCTGCCGTTCCTGCAGCCAGCGCAGCGAGGCGGTTCGCCCATTCACTTCGAGCTGCAGATCATTCTTGTGTCCCGGCAGCACCTGCCCGACGCGCAGGCAGCCGCGCGCGCCGTTGTCGAAACGCAGCAGGACATTGGCCAGATCCTCGCTCGTCACCTTCACGCGCTGGCGCTTGCCCGCCGGCGATGTCCGGTAGCGCACCGGCACCACGGTAGTCAGATCGGCCAGGACCGATGCGATCCTCAAACCGCTGACGTGCTCGGCCAGGTCGCACCAGTGCGAACCGATATCGAGCAGCGCGGAGCTTGCGCCGCTCTTGCGCGGGTCCAGGCGCCACGAATACACGCTGTCGTCGGCCAGCCAGTCCTGCAGATACTGGCCGTGCACGTAAGTCACCTTGCCCATGCCGCCCTGCGCGACCAGCGCGCGCGCGTGCTGCACGAGCGGATTGCCGCGGTAGTTGAACGTCACGACGTGCGCCACGCCGGCGCGCAGCGCCGCGTCATGCAGTTGGCGGCATTGTTCGGCGTTCATCGCCAGCGGCTTGTCCGCCACGACGTGCTTGCCGGCGCGCAAGGCGGCCATGCTGACGTCGAAATGCAGATGGTTCGGCGTCGTGTTGTGGATGACGTCGATGCCTGGATCGTCGGTCAGCTCGCGGTAGTCGGCGCAAGCGCGGCCGATATGCCATTCGCGCGCCTTGCGCCGCGCCGACTCGACGCTCGAACCGGCGATTGCCACGACCTCGACGTTGCCGAGGCGCCGCACGGCGTCGATGTGGTGCGCCGCAATGAAGCCGGGCCCAACCAGAGCCATCCTGATCGTCGTTTTCGCGGGAGGTTTCTTGGGCGCGGCCATGAGGGCCTATCGTAATGCAAACGCAAGCCGGAGAGGTGCACGGCCGCGGTCGACGTTGGTCCGGATTGTCCAGGGGAAATGCAAAGGATTACATTACCGGCTGGAGCGAGGAGAAAGCGATGCAGTCAACAACCTACGACGCCATCGTCGTCGGCTCGGGGATTTCCGGAGGATGGGCGGCGAAGGAGCTCGCCGAGAAGGGGCTGCGCGTCCTGCTGCTCGAGCGCGGGCGCAACGTCGAGCACATCAAGGATTACGTCAACGCCACGAAGGCGCCGTGGCAATACCTGCATCGCGGCGGCAAGACGACCGCGATGGAGGAAGCCTACCAGGTGCTCCGGCGCGACTTGCTCAACGAGAAGAATCTTTCGTTCTGGGTGAACGAGCAGGAGTCGCCGTACACGGAAGTCAAACGCTTCGACTGGTATCGCGGTTATCAGGTCGGCGGCAAGTCGCTGATGTGGGGGCGCCAGAGCTACCGCTGGAGCGACTTCGACTTCGAGGCCAACGCGAAGGACGGCATCGCGGTCGACTGGCCGATCCGCTACGCCGACCTCGCGCCATGGTACGACCATGTCGAAAAGCACGCGGGTATTTCCGGTTCGCTCGAGCGCATGCCGCAACTGCCCGACGGGCAGTTTCTGCCGGCGATGCCGCTGAACTGCGGCGAGGAACTCATTGCCGGCCGCCTGAAGAACGCATTCGGCGGCACGCGACGCTTGATCATCGGGCGCACCGCGAACGCGACCAAGGCGCTCGAAGGACGCTCGCAATGCCAGTATCGGAACGCCTGCTGGCTCGGTTGCCCGTATGGCGCCTACTTCAGCACGCAGTCCTCGACGCTGCCGGCGGCGGCCAAGACGGGCAGGCTCACGCTGAAGCCGTGGTCGATCGCCACCGAGATCCTGCTCGACAAGAAGCGCAAGCGCGCGACCGGCGTGCGCGTGCTCGATGCCGTCACCGAACAGACGACCGACTACACGGCGAAGATCGTCTTCGTGTGCGCATCGACGCTGAACTCGGCATGGTTGCTGATGCGCTCGGCAACCGACATATGGCCCGGGGGACTCGGCAGCAGTTCCGGGGAACTCGGCCACAACCTCATGGATCATCATTTCCGCGCCGGCGCCGAGGGCTATCTGGAGGGTCTCAACGACAAGTACTACTACGGCCGCCGCCCGAACGGCATCTATATCCCGAGATATCGCAACCTGTTCGGCGACAAGCGCGACTACCTGCGTGGCTTCGGCTACCAGGGTGGCGCGGGCCGCGACGGCTGGATGCGCGCCGTGAAGGAACTCGGGATTGGCGCTGATTTCAAGCACGAGACCGCCACGCCGGGACCGTGGAAATTCGG
The DNA here is from genome assembly GCA_035693405.1 of Rudaea sp. Taxonomy (GTDB): domain Bacteria; phylum Pseudomonadota; class Gammaproteobacteria; order Xanthomonadales; family Rhodanobacteraceae; genus Rudaea. The sequence goes on from DASSGP010000010.1 coordinate 8,213, forward strand.
TGCAACGGCATTCGGCGAGATGCTGCCCAATCACGCGAATCAAGTCGGGCTCGACCACGAGCGCAAGGACAAGTGGGGCCTGCCGATTCTCAAGATCGACTGCGCGACCGGCGAGAACGAACGCCTGATGCGCAAGGACATGATCAACGACATGGCGGAGATGCTCGAACGTACCGGAGCGAAACGCGTAACGACGTATGACAGCGGTTACTTTCCCGGGATGGGCATCCACGAGATGGGCACCGCACGCATGGGGCGCGATCCGAAAACATCCGTGCTCAACGCGCACAACCAGGTCTGGGACGCGCCGAACGTGTTCGTCACCGATGGCTCGTGCATGACCTCGTCCGCGTGCCAGAACCCGTCGCTCACCTACATGGCGATTACCGCGCGCGCGGCGGATTTCGCCGTGAACGAACTAAAGCGGCGCAACCTTTAGGAGGGCCGAGGGCTGAGGGCCGAGGCTGAAAAGCCGCCGGTCGCGAGGCTCTTGATCTCTGCTCTTCGGCCCTCAGCCCTCAGCCCTAAAACAAATGGCTTCCAACATGAAACAGGCACAACTGATCAGCCGCCGCGAGGCGATCCGCCGCGTCAGCGCATTGCTCGGTGGAGTTGCGTTTGTCGGCGGCAGCCGGCTGCTCGCCGCGGTCGAGAACGCAAGCCAACCGTCCGGCGTTGCGATCGGAGAGTTCACGGTGGCCGACATCGCCTTTCTCGACGAAATCGCCGAAACGATCCTGCCGGAAACGAAGACGCCCGGTGCGAAAGCGGCCAAGACCGGCGCGTTCATGGCCCTGATGGTCACCGACTGCTACTGGCCGACTCAGCAGAGGATCTTTCGCGACGGCATGGGCAAGGTCGACGCGGCTATGAAGAAGGCGCACAACGTTTCCTTCATGCAGGCGACACCGACGCAGCGGACCTCCGTCCTTGGCGTCCTTGATCGCGAACAAAAGCGTGTGATGGACGCGCACGACGCGGCCGAGCGCAAAGAGAAAGGCCTGGCGCCGCTGCCCGTCGACGACACCCAGCCAAAAGCGGACCCGATACTGCAGGGCGATCAGAACGAAAACCTGCCGATTGCAGGCGTCACCGCGCCCGGCGAGACTCCAAAGCGGGCGGCGCATTACTTCCGCATGATGAAGGAGCTCGCACTGCTCGGCTACTTCACGTCCGAGATCGGCTGCACGGTCGCCATGCGCTATGTCGAGACGCCCGGCCGTTTTGATCCGTGCATTCCTTATGAACCGGGTGAACTGGCGTGGGCGGACCATGCCTGAAAAGAGTCTCCCTCTCCCGCCAGCGGGAGAGGTTCCTTAGCGAGGTAACGACGTGATCACTTTGAAAGGCCCGGGCATCTTCCTCGCGCAATTCGCCGGCGACGAACCGCCGTTCAACTCGCTCGAGACGATTGCGGAATGGGCCGCTGCACTCGGCTACAAGGGAATCCAGATTCCGACGACCGACGAACGCCTGTTCGATCTGGCCGCGGCGGCGCGAAGCAAGGACTATTGCGACGACGTCGCCGGCATGCTGTCCGAACACGGATTGCACGTCAGCGAATTGTCGACGCACCTGCAGGGACAACTCGTGGCGGTTCATCCGGCCTACGATCAATACTTCGACGGCTTCGCGCCCGCGGCCGTCCGCGGCCGGCCCGTGGAGCGGCAGCAATGGGCCGTCGACCAGCTCAAGCTGGCCGCGCGTGCCAGCCGCAATCTCGGCTTGAACGCGCACGCGACGTTCTCCGGCGCGTTGGCCTGGCACCTGTTCTATCCATGGCCGCAACGTCCGAAGGGACTGGTCGCGGAAACATTCGCGGAACTCGGCAAGCGCTGGCGGCCGATTCTGGATGCGTTCGACGAAGCCGGCGTGGATGTTTGTTTCGAGCTTCATCCCGGCGAGGACCTGCATGACGGCGTGACCTTCGAGCGCTTCCTCGCCGCGGTCGGACAGCACCGGCGCGCGAACATCCTGTACGACCCGAGCCACTTCGTGCTGCAGCAGCTCGACTATCTGGCCTTCATCGACATCTATCACGAGCGCATTCGCGCCTTCCACGTGAAGGATGCCGAATACCATCCGAGTGGCAGGTCAGGCGTGTACGGCGGCTATCAAGACTGGATCGACAGGCCGGGGCGGTTTCGTTCGCTCGGCGACGGTCAGATCGATTTCAAGCGCGTGTTCAGCAAGTTCGCGCAATACGATTATCCCGGGTGGGCCGTGCTCGAATGGGAATGCTGCCTCAAGCATCCCGAGGATGGCGCACGCGAGGGAGCGGCGTTCATTCGCGACCACATCATTCGCGTCACCGACCGCGCGTTCGATGACTTTGCAAAAACGCAGTAGCCAAGTCAGCGTCCGCGAATTGACAAACCGCCATCCGGCAGTTGTTGAATTGTTCAGAGGTTACCTGCCATGAAGAAGAAACTGCGGATCTACGTGGGTGGTCTGACGATCATGCTCGCGAGCTTGATCCATTCGCGGGAGATCCCGGCTCAAAACGCAGCGGCCAACCAGAATGCTGCCAAGGAAGCTGTCGTGGCAGCGAAGCCCGAGGACACCGAGCAATGGGAGCCGGTTCCGGTCAAGGTATCGCCTGGCGCAAAGGAAGGCGCAGCTCCGTCCGACGCCATTGTCCTGTTCGACGGCCAGAATCTGGATCAATGGGTGATGGCCAAGGATGGCTCGCCGGCTCGCTGGCATGTCGACAACGGGACACTGGTCGTCGACAAGGCCCTCGGAAACATCAAGACGAAGCGCCTGTTCAAGAACTACCAGCTGCATATCGAGTGGCGAATTCCAGCCGACATCACGGGCGAAGGTCAGGCCCGCGGCAATAGCGGGCTCTACCTCTCTTCAACCGGTTCCGGTGACCAAGGATACGAAATCCAGATTCTCGACTCCTTCGAAAACAAGACGTACGTCAACGGCCAGGCGGCCAGTGTCTACAAGCAGTCGCCTCCCCTGGTCAACGCATCGCGCAAGCCGGGTGAGTGGCAAACCTACGACGTGATATGGGCCGCTCCGGTCTTCAATGCCGACGGCACACTTGCAACCCCTGCGTACGTGACAGTGTTCCACAACGGTGTGCTCGTCCAGAATCACTTCCGTCTGGCGGGTGAGACGCTCTACATCGGCAAACCGGTTTATCGGAAATACGATCGCGCCGCCATCGAGCTGCAGTCTCACCACGATCCCAGCGCACCCATCAGCTTCCGAAACATCTGGGTGCGTGAACTGGATTGACTGAAGTGCGGCGTGCGCGGCACTACTCGACTAGGGCAAATTCCTTTTCAGAAAGTCTTCGCTCAAGCGCCACGCGGATTCTGCCGCAACGGCGTCGTAGGTCTTGCCCTGGTTGAACAGCGGTTGGGCAAAAGCGTGCTCCTCGCCCGGATAGATGTGGATTTCAGCCTTGGCGCCGGCCGCGTCCGCCGCCTTGGAAAACGCAGCGGCGTTGTCCGCGGCGGATCCGTCCTTCGAACCCACGACCAGCAACGCCGGGCCGGAAAGGGTTGCCAGGCTGGCTGGGTCATTCACGGTCTCGCCGTACCAGATCAAGGTTGCGCCAACTGTCTTGTTGCGCAAGGCCGCGGCAAAAGCGAATTTCGCTCCCATGCTGAATCCCATGACGGCGATCTTTCGCGGGCGATCGCCCAACGACTTGATCGCCGCGTCGACTTTTTCACTTGCCTGGCCCGCATCGACTGCCTTCATCAACGCGCCGGCCTCGTCGTGGGTCGCGCCATGATGACCGTCATAGAGATCCACGGCTACAACACGATAGCCGTCCCTCGCCAGTCTTTCCACAGCTTGCGAATAGGCTGGCGTAACACCGAACCAGTCGTGCACCAAAACGATTCCTACGCCGGCGTCCCTGGGGCCGTCGACGTAAGCGGAAAACTTGTGCGCGGAAGCGGTTTGCAGCGTTTGGACCGTCGCATTGCCGAAACAGGGCAGAGCGACCAACAACGTCAGGGCAGCGAGTGATCGATGCACGAGTGACTTCACCGTAACCTCCTAAGGCAATGCATGCAAGCCGCGCTGCGAGCTTGCCGGGCGGCACTGCGAGTAATGGGATTGTCGATTCGCGACGCCCGGCAGCCGGACGGAAACAGTCGACACGGCAATGGACCGGCCGTGCTCCCAATCCATTTCGCCTGGAAGGGCCGTGGCCGCCGCGGAATTGCGGCGCCGTCGATTCGGATCGGTTCTATGCCGCCGCGCCGACCCGCGAGCCGTTGACACCGTAGAAGCCGATGTACAGGTAGCACAGCAGTGGCAGCACGAACGCCTGCTGGATGCCGATGCGATCGGCGAGCACGCCCTGCAGCAGCGGGATCACCGCGCCGCCGACGATCGCCATGATCAGCAGGCTGGACGCCTTGCCGGTGAGCGGGCCGAGCCGATCGATGCCGAGCGTGAAGATCGTCGGAAACATGATCGAATTGAACAGGCCGATCGCGACGATGCTCCATACGGCGATGGGGCCATGGCTCAGCATCGTGGTCAGCAGCAGCAGCACGTCGACTGCCGCCGCCGTTGCCAGCAGCCTGCGCGGAGCGATTTTCCGCATCAATGCAGCACCGATGAAGCGCCCGACCATCGCACCGCCCCAGTAAAACGCGACGTAATTCGCCGCCTGCGCCTGGGTCATGTTGCCGATGTCGGCCTGGGCGATGTAGTTGATCAGGAAACTGCCAATCGCAACTTCCGCGCCGACATAGACGAAGATCGCGAGCGTGCCCAAACGCAGGTTGCGATGGCGCAGGGCGTCGACAAAGCGATGGGTGCGTGCTTCTTCCGCAGTGGTATCGTCGACGATCACCGGCAAGCGCGCGATGTAGAACAGCAGCGCGAGTGCAGCCAGCGTGATGGCCAGACCCAGATACGGACCCTGCACGAGTTGCGCCTGCTGCAGGTTATAGGAGAGGCGTTCGGCTTCGGGCAACTGGACGATTTGCGCTGCACCGAGCACGACTCCGGACAGGATCAGCACACCACCGAATTTTGGTGCGAGCGTCGTGCCCAATGAATTGAACGCCTGCACCAGATTCAGTCGCATCGATGCGCTGGAGGCGGGGCCGAGCAGGCTTACGTAGGGGTTTGCAGCGACCTGCAGCAGTGTGATGCCGGTCGCGAGGATGAACAGCGCGCCGAGAAACAGCGCGTACGACGGCAGACTCGCGGCGGGATAGAACAGCAGCGCGCCGCCGGCAGCTATCAGGAGGCCGAGCACGATGCTGTGTTTGTAGCCGAGCCGCGAGACCAGTTTGCCGCACGGCAACGACATGACGAAATAAGCGCCGAAGAACGTGAACTGCACGAGCATGCTCTGTGCATAGTTCAGCGAGAACAGCGATTTGAGATGCGGGATCAGCACATCGTTGAGACTGGTCAGAAAGCCCCACATGAAGAACACGAACGTGACGATGCCGAGCGCGAACCAGTTTGCTTGCGCGCCGGACGAGACGGCGACTTGATCAGGGGCAGCGCGGTGAACGGTTACCATGTCGCTTGATCCTTATCTTTGTATCGGGTGGCCGCAGACGAGCGTTGAATTTTTTTTGCCGTCGGTCCTCCAGCGGCCCCGTGACCAATGGACGCACGCGCCACCGTCCAGCGGCAACTGATCGCAGCGCACCGGTCTGGGCTCAAGTAGCACGCAAGACCAGGTGGCTCGGCAGCGTTTCAGATTTGACCCGATCGCCGCGAACCAGTGCGAGCGCCTTTCGCGCAAGCAGAATGCCGCCGTCATGCCAGTTCTGGTGAACCGATGACAACGGCGGGATAAACGCCGCACCCAGGGGGGTGTCGTCGTAGCCGACGACCGACACATCTTCGGGAACGCGGCAACCCTGTTCGATCAGCGCGCGGATAGCACCCATTGCGAGCAGATCGTTGCAGGCGAAAATTGCATCGAAGCGTGTCTTTGCCCGGATAAGCGACCGCACCGCATCGATACCGGACTCGGTAGTGAAGGGCTTGTGATTGACAACGACCGGCGTGACGCCGCGCGCCTTCAGAAACTCGGCGAAGCCGGCGTGGCGATCGGCCATCTCCTGATGATCCGTGTTGCCGAGGAAAACCGGGTGGCGGCGACCGAGCGAAACGAAGCGTTCGGCCACGCTCATGCCGCCAAGTCGATTGTCGCTGCCAACGACGATGTGCTGATCGCCCCGGCCCGGCGCTCCCCATACGACCATCGGAAGACGCAGGCGGTCAAACATATGCACGGCCTGCTGCTTGGCACCCTGACCGAGCAGGATCATCGCATCGGCCGCCTGGACAGCCGGCGCGAAGGCGCCCTGGCGTGTCGTCAGCAGCACGCTGTAGTTGACCGTGGCGAGCTCCTGCGCGATGCCACCGAGCAATTCGAGTGGATACGGATCCGACATCGGCCGGTTCAGGCTCGGTGTCATTTCAACGATCACGGCAATCGTATGGCTTTGGCGCATCCGCAGATTG
>DASSGP010000011.1:0-7815 GCA_035693405.1 Rudaea sp.
CGCCAGGATGTACGAGGTGAACAGCGTGAACGCGATGATGCGGCCCTTGAGAATCGGCAGCGGCCGCGCGAGGTATTCGAACGGCGTGCCGGCGACGCGCGTGTTCGCGTAGAAGTAGCGCTCGGTGCGCACCTTGGCCCAGGCGGAGTAGATGCCGAGCGTCAGGATCGTCAGCGCGAGGTTGACGATCCAGATGTTGAAGTATTCGCGCTCGGCGCCGCGGAATTCGAATTGATGTTCGATCGGTGCGGGAGCGGGCGTTGCTGCGGGCGCGCTCGCCGGCGGTGGAGGAACCGGCGCTTCGGCGGAAGGTGGCGCTTCCGTCACTTCGGGGGCGATGGTTTCATTCATGGCGGGCAGTGATGGCAGAGCCAGCAGCGTTACGTGCGCTCTTCAGCCCCTCCCCCTTGATGGGGGAGGGGTTGGGGAGAGGGTGAGCGCCTGCGCAGCAGGCGCCTTCGGCGCCTCCCCCTCTCCCGATGGACAGGAGTCCAAGTGCCTCGAAGGCCATGGATGGCCGAGAGAGGCCGACGCGCTGCGCCGGGCAGGAGCCCAAGTGCCTCGAAGGCCATGGATGGCCGAAAGAGGCCGCGCGTCGACCTCTCCCACGAGGGGAGAGGTGGTCTATAGAGAGGTGGTCTACGGATAGACAGTGACTGCGTAGCGCGCAGTTACCGGCTTGCAAAAAAAGCATCGTAGCCTTCCTCCTTGAATCCACGGATATGGCGCGATCCGCTGACCAGATACGGTATGCCGCCGCCGCGCGCCTCGACTTGGAACTCCATGCTGCCGATCTCGGATTCGATGTCGATCGCCTCGTATGGAATATGCCGTTGCGCGAGCCAGGCTTTTGCGCGGCGGCAATACGGGCACCAACTCGCCACGTACAGCACGACCTTGGCATTCTGCACAGGCTTCGCAACCGCAGGATGCGTGACCTGCGTGCTGCGTCCGGAGATCAATCCCTGCGGGAGCGGCGGCACGGGGCTGCTCGGCAAGTCGTCGAATGAAATGACCTTGTCGACCTTGCCGTCTGCCGGCGGACGATCGCTGTAGACGACGCTGCCATCGGCCGCCGTGGATTTGTATACAGTTCCAGCGACTGCGGCTGTTGCAGCCAGCAGCACGGCGAGCATCAATGCCCGGACGACGGTTTCCATCCCTCGCACTCCCCTGTTCCTTGTGCATGGCCGCTCGTCGAGCGTTGTCGCGAACGGCTTTGGTCGCGTCCAATCATACAGCGCCGCCCGCTTCCTGCAACGGTTCGATGGGTATCGCTGCGCTCAACCCATCCTACGGCTTTGATGTGTGTTGCTGCGTTGTCTCGATCGCTTGGCAACATGGTTGCCCTCCCTCGCCTTCGCTTGCTCCTCCCTTTCAAGGGGGAGGCCGGATTGCGATCGAGCCCCTCTCCCATCGGGAGAGGGGTTGGGGTGAGGGTCGGGGCTCGCGCTGACGCTGATCGCAGCGAGAGTTCGAACATGTGAGCATCTCGTGTCGCGGGATCTCAACACCATCCCCACCCAACACCCCTTGAAGGGGAAGGCCTAAAGCGTCGACGGGAACGCGCAGGGGTCTTATGCGATATATTGATCGCGTCTGACCGTAAGGGGGATGACGCCAATGAAGCGTTCGTTAGCCTTCGTCTTTCTTGCTGCCTGCGCGCACTCGTCCGGCGTGGCCGCTTACTCCGGAGCAGACCTGGAAACCGCATTGCGGAGCCAGGAAAATTTGCGCGGAGGCGTCAGACTTTCCCAGGACGAGTTGTACATGGTCGGATATGCAAAGGGTTTCGTTCGAGGTACCAGCGAAGCCCTCGGCGCCAAGGCGATCTGCCTGCCGCCGGACGCGACCGCGGTTCAGGCAGAGGCAATTGTCCTCAAATACCTGAGAGCCAATCCGGAGATATGGCAGAAGAACGCCGTTGATCTCGTCGCAGTCGCGTTGACCGCGGCCTTCCCTTGCGGCAATGCGGTCGCCGGTCCGGTATCTTGATTTGCATCGCAAGGATCGCAGCGGGTAGTGCATGCAATCGAGCCCCTCTCCCATCGGGAGAGGGGCTGGGGTGAGGGTCGGGGCTCGCTCTGACGCTGATCGCAGCGAGAGTTCGAACATGTGAGCCTTCGGAAGTGTCCCGGGATCTCAGCCGGGGCCGGTACCGTCTGGGGCAAAATGAATCAGGATTTCCTTGGCGACATCGAGATCCGCGCTCAGCGTTGCCGTGTTGGCGCCTGACGCTGCGGCGTCGACACTTATCGAATGCAGTCCGGAATCGCCGTCGGTCGGCACGGTCACGGTCAACTGCGCGACCGCGACCGCGTTGAGCGCAAGCGATTCGCTCGGCGGATCCATCGTCAGTGTCCACGACGCCGGGGCACCCTTCGGCGTCAGCGTGACGGTGCCGCTGTAGCCGCATGAATACACCTTGACGAGATAGTGAACCTGCGTGCCGAGCGAGGTGTTGATCAAGGCCGGACTCATCGCGCCGGTGATGGCCGGCAACGGTCCAGCAGGACACACGAACGTCGATTCGAAGTCGTCGCCGTAGACGAAGTCGCCGGTGGCCATCGCAGGAGTGGCACAAACGCCAAGGATGATCGCGATGGCGCGGGCACGCACGAGGACGGAATCGAAGAGATTCGGCGCATTCATGGTTGCACCTCCCGTGGACCAAGTATCGGCCGATCGATCGGCAAATGCCATTGCGGCGCTTCACGTGCTCCTTCCCATTCAAGGAGGCGAGGAAGCGGATGATGTAGTCGCAGGTGTCACAGCAGCATCACGCGGCAAACACCATCCCTACCCAACCCTTCCCTTGAAGGGGAGGGCTTCAAGCGCCGGCTTGCTTGAGGAGCGCCTTCGGCGCTTGTGTCGCCCAGGCCTGCTGCAACAGTTCGCGCAACTCGGCACGACCGATTTCCTTGAGGCGGACGAGCACGGCCGGAAAGCCTTCGTAGTGCGCTTCGGTAAAGAACTTGCGTTCGTCCGCCATCAGCAGGATTTCCTTGGCGTCGAGGTTCGGCACGCGCACCGCCAGCACGTCGGGGCACGGCACGCGCGGCTTGCGCGGATCGATACGCTGCATCCACACCCAGGCGAAGCCCTTGTACTTCTTGCCGTTGCGCACTTCGAACGCGAAGTGGCCGTCCTGCTCCCTTGCCTCGGGAAAGGAGAGCGCGATTCGGCGCACGTCGGATCGGGTTGCCATGAGTCGGTACTTCGTAGAGGTGATGCGCGCGAAGAATACGCCGGCTGCACTCGCGCTCGAAAGACATGACGCCTCAAGTATCGACAGATGCGCAGGATTGGCAACGGTCGAGGTTGTCCAACACCATCCCCACCCAACCCTTCCCTTGAAGGGGAGGGCTTGCAAACCGAGCCCCTCTCCCGTCGGGAGAGGGGTTGGGGTGAGGGTCGGGGCCTGCGCCAACATTTATCGCAGCGACGGTTTGAGCTTCGACTCTCGACATCATCCCGATCCAGCCCGCCCTCGATTGGGAAGGCCTTCACGCCATCGTCCCGGGCAACCAGTCCCTCGACGGAGAGGGCTGTGATGCCCGTCAACACCTACAATGGCGGATTCGCCCAGACTGACGCTTGCATGGCGCTCAACTCAACCACCTACAAGATCGAGCTGTCGATCAGCGATATGGATCGCGGCTACTACGCGACCCACGCGCTGACGCTGGCGCGGCATCCGTCCGAGACCGACGAACGCCTGATGGTGAGGCTGCTCGTGTTCGCGCTGCGAGCCGACGAGCGCTTGCAGTTCGGCAAGGGCATCAGCAGCGACGACGAACCGGATCTGTGGCGCAAGGATCTGACCGGCGACATTCTCGAGTGGATCGAGCTCGGCCAGCCCGACGAGCAGCGCATCCGCAAGGCCTGCGGCCGCGCGCGCCAGGTGGTCGTGGTCAACTACAGCGGACGCGGCGCCGACATCTGGTGGGACAAGAACAAGGTGCCGCTCGCGCGCCTGAAGAATCTCACCGTCATCGACATCGCCACGCCCGCGGTCGATGCGCTGGCGGCATTGGCGACGCGCAACATGCGCCTGCAATGCCTGATCCAGGATCACCAGGTGCAGTTCTTCGGCGAAGATTCCGCCGGCGCCGTAACGATCGAACCGACCGTGCGCATGGCGTCCCAGTAATCGCTGCGCGCCGAGTCTCGGCGCAGAGCGTAGGGTGGGCCTTGGCCCACCGTTTTGTATTCTCGTCACTCTTAAAAAGAGAAGGTGGGCCAAGGCCCACCCTACGCGCCCAGCCTCCCGTCGAACGGAGAGATTGCAAGGCAACCGCGACGATCTGTGAGACTGCGATCGCTAGTCAGTTTCGGCGCGCTTCAGGTGCGCCGGCGTAGAACGCTGCGTAGAACGTAGCTGCTCCGTGTCGGTGCGACTGATTCAATCGCCAGCTGCGCTGCGTTACGAGGAGTCGCGCAATGTCGTATCGCTCCAGGCGCGCACGCACTGCACTTTCGCTCGTGCTTCTTTGTACGGGCGCCAGCGCACAAGCGCCGGCGCTAACGCGTGTCCCTATTCCGGTGCCAGTGCCGGACCACTGCATCGTCGGGGAATCGGTGTTCGGCTGCCACAGCGAGTCTACCGTCGCGCAAATCACCGCGTTTCACGGCGACTCCGACGAACTCAAGGAGAGAATCGCGGCCGACGTGGCCTCGGGCGACTGCCGCATGTTCGTTCCGGGCGAGCGTGTGTTCGTGACCAGTGTTGCGGCCGATGCCGGTCGCGCCGCGGTCCGTCTTCCCGGCGACACAGTATCGTACTGGATGCCGGCAAGCTGGTCGCGCCCCACGGCCGAGTGTGCGGCCTACGCGACGCGGCGTTCGGTCAGGGAGAAACTCGGTCTGGCCGCCACGACGCAAGCGAACCCGCCTGGGCCAGACCCGGCCGGAACACTCGCCAAGTCGCCCCCGCCGCCGAAGCCCGCTCCGAGCGCATGCACGATCAAACCGGTGATGACGGACGCCGAAATCGCGCTGTGCCGCAACGTCAATCGCTGACTCGAAAGCCGCCGACTCGAATTAGCCGTCGGGCTTCTCGACCAGATAGACGATTCGCGACAAGCGCCGCTCGCTGGTGAGGCGATGCACCGCCGCGAAGAACCGCTGCAGACCTTCGAATCGGTCCTCGCCTTCGATCTTGACGAGGGCCGCGCGGGTGCGCTGCCGCGCCTGGTGCCAGCGGCCGGAAACTTCGGCCGCGTTGCCGGTGACATCCTGCTGCTGGACGAGGCGAAGGCCGGCGCTCGCGATGTACTGTTCGTTGATGCCCGGCGGCACGAACAGGAACAGGCCGATCGAACTGCGCAGCGCGAGTTCATCGTTCGTCACCGGGCCGGTGATCACGACCGGATCGGTGAACACCGCGCGCTGGCCGGGTCGCAGGACGCGGCACCATTCGCGAAAAACGGCCAGACGATCCGGGAAGTGGTTCATCGAATCGATGCACAACAGCGCATCGAACGTGTCGTCGGCGAACGGCAGCGGCGCGGTCGCATCGGCCACCGTGAAGCGCAACCGATGCGACCAGGCCGAGCCGGCGACCCCGCGCGTCGCAGCGGCAACGCCGTGCTGGTTGGCGTCGACACCCGTGACACGGCAGCGCATCGTCTGCGCCAGGTAGCTGGCGGGACCGCCCGATCCGCTGGCGACTTCGAGTACGTGGTGCTGCGGCTTGATCTGCAGCCACGAGATGAAGCGATCGTATTCGTCGCGCGTGAGCCAGCTGTTCTGGCCGATGTCGTCGCCGAAGGTTTCCTTGCGCACCGAGTCCAGCACCTGTTCGGTGAAATGGCTGTAGGTGCTGTCGAAGAGGTCGACGCGCCGGATCTGCTCTTGTACGGCTGTCATGGTGATCAACCCCCGACCAGTGCCAATTTGGGACCTTCTACTTTTACAACCGCTGCCGCGGCGAGGCTCAGCGCCACGAAGACGGCAAAGGCCCAGCAGCGCGCGATGGCCCTGCAGCGCCTGCCTCCGGCGTGATTGGAGTTCATGGATTTGCCCGTTTGATAGCGAGTATTAGTCCGAATAACGCATTTCGAAGCGCAATCTCGCCATCGTGCGCGGAATTGTTACACTAGGGGCAGGACGCACCCGAAGTTGGCGCGAGCCAGCAGGATGTCGGATGCGAGGGGACAGCGCGTTTTTCAGCGCCCGCGGCAACCGCCGATCTGGTCGTGGACCGGCGAACCGCCATGTTTGCCGAGAACCGAACCGATGATCACGAGTCCGGCTTCGACCAATGCGCTCCAGGCGTTCGACGAAGATGCCTGGGACGACCTGCTCAACTACATCGAGGAACGCCGCGTCATCCCGATCATCGGGCCTGACCTGCTGCGCGTCCAGACCGAGCGCGGCCTGCGACCGCTGTACGAATTCCTGGCGGAGAAGCTCGCCGTTCGCCTGCAGGTCGATACGGCCGGACTGCCAAGTCCGCTGACGCTCAACGACGTGCTGTGCTGCTATCTGGGCCAGCGTGGACGGCGCGAAGAAGCGTACACGCGCCTGCGCTCGATCATGCGCGAGGTGCAGTTCGAGCCGCCGCTCGCGTTGCGGCAGCTGGCGCAGATCACCGATTTCGACTTGTTCGTGACGACGACGTTCGATCCGCTGCTCGAAACGGCCATCAACCTCGAACGCTACGGCGGTCAACCGATGGCCGATGTCATCGCCTATGCGCCGAACCGCGTCGCCGACCTGCCGGCCGAACGCAGCGAGTTGCAGCGCACCGTCGTCTATCACCTGCTCGGCCGGCTGTCCGCCTCGCCGACCTACGTCGTGTCCGACGAGGACATGCTCGAGTTCATCTGCGCGCTGCAGTCCGAACACCTGACCCCGGAAAAACTCTTCCACGAGCTCGAACACAATCACCTGCTGCTGATCGGCAGCGATTTCTCGAACTGGCTGGCGCGCCTTTTCCTGCGCATGGCCAAGCGCAAGCGCCTGTCCGATCCGCGTGATGTCAGCGAGGTGTTCGCCGACGACCACACGATGCAGGACGGCCGCCTCGTGTCGTTCCTGCAGCAGGTCAGCGTGCGCACGCGCGTCTACGGCGGCGCCGAAGCGTTTGTCGCCGAGCTGCACGCGCGCTGGTCGCAGCGTCAGCGTCCGGCCGCGGCCAATGCCGGCACCAGCGCGCCGCAGCGTTTCCTGCCGCCCTCGCGCGAGATGCCGGAGAACGCGATCTTTATCAGCTACGCGCGCGAAGACCTGCCCGCTGTGCAAACGCTGAAGGCCGCGCTCGACGGCGCCGGCCTGACGACCTGGTTCGATCTCGACCGGCTCGAAGGCGGCGATGACTACGACCGCAAGATCCGCGCGAACATCGGCCGCTGCAGTTACTTCGTGCCGGTGATTTCGGCGACGACGCAGCGCCGCCACGAAGCTTATTTCCGCCGCGAGTGGAGCTACGCGGTCGACCGCGCCCGAAACATCGCGGAAGGCGGCGTGTTCATGCTGCCGGTGTGCATCGACGACACGCCGGAAGCCACCGCGCTGGTCCCCGACCAGTTCAAGGCCGTGCATATCACCCGCCTGCCCAACGGCGAACCGACACCGGAATTCCTGCGCCGCCTGCAGGACCTGTTCGCGCGGAGCCGTCCATGAGCAAGTGGATCGACTCGCCGCATCCTTCTTTTGCGTTCGTCCCGCGCGTGCCGGATCGCTGGCCTCCCATATCTCCGTTCGCCCTGAGCCCTTCGACGGTGCTCAGGACGGGCTGCGCGTCGCAGGCGCGAAGTCGAAGGGTGTGTGTTTCGACTTCGCGGAGCTTCGCTCCGCTACGCTCAACAC
>DASSGP010000012.1:0-3295 GCA_035693405.1 Rudaea sp.
TTGGTCACGTACTCGCTGATGAACTCTGCCGCCTCTTCTTCGGCGCTGCCGCCGATCTCGCCGACCATGATGATGCCTTCGGTCTGCGCGTCGTCCTGGAACAGCGTCAGGCAGTCGATGAAGTTCATGCCCTGGATCGGATCGCCGCCAATGCCGATGACCGTGCTCTGGCCGAGACCTTCATTCGTGGTCTGGAACACCGCTTCATAGGTCAGCGTGCCCGAGCGCGAGACGATGGCGACCCGGCCGGGCTTGTGGATGTGACCCGGCATGATGCCGATCTTGCACTCGCCCGGCGTGATGATGCCCGGGCAATTCGGGCCGATTAGCACCGACTCGGGATAGTCCTTGAGCGCGTTCTTGACGCGCAGCATGTCGAGCACCGGTATACCCTCGGTGATCGCCACGATCACGCGGATGCCTGCATCGGCCGCCTCGAGGATCGCGTCGGCCGCGAACGGCGGCGGCACGAAGATCATCGTCGCGTCGGCGCCGGTTTCGTCGACGGCATCCTGGACTGTGTTGAACACCGGCAGACCGATGTGCAGCGAGCCGCCCTTCCCGGGCGTCACGCCGCCGACGATCTTCGTCCCGTAGTCGAGCGCCTGCTCGGAATGGAACGTCCCCTGCTGGCCGGTGAAGCCCTGAGTGATGACTTTTGTGGATTTGTTGACGAGAACGCTCATCGTTGAAAGCCTTGTAGGGTGGGCCTTGGCCCACCGTTTTGTGAATTTGGTAGAAAAGAAAAAAGCGGTGGGCCAAGGCCCACCCTACGCTACGGCCGCTACCGCCTTCTGCGCCGCATCGTTCAAGTCCAGCGCCGGGGTGATTTTCAACCCCGAGTTCGCCAGCAGCTCGCGGCCCTTCTCGACGTTCGTGCCCTCCAGGCGCACGACGACCGGAATCGTCAGGCCGACTTCCTTGACCGCGGCGATGATGCCCTCCGCGATCATGTCGCAACGGACGATGCCGCCGAAGATGTTGATCAGGATGCAGCGCACCTTGTCCGACGACAGGATCAGCTTGAACGCTTCGGTCACGCGCTCCTTCGTCGCGCCGCCGCCGACGTCGAGGAAGTTGGCCGGCTCGCCGCCCGCGAGCTTGATGACATCCATCGTCGCCATCGCCAGGCCGGCGCCGTTGACCATGCAGCCGATGTTGCCGTCCATCGTGACGTAGTTGAGGTTGTGCTTGACCGCGACCGCTTCGGCGTGATCCTCCTGTGACTCGTCGCGCATGGCCGCCAGGTCGGCGTGGCGGAATTCGGCGTTGTCGTCCGAGTTGAGCTTGCCGTCGAGCGCAACCAGATCGCCGGAGGCCAGGATTGCCAGCGGATTGACCTCGACCAGCGACAGGTCCTTTTCGTTGAACAGCTTGTACAGGCCCAGCATGATCTTCGTGAGCTGGTTTGCCTGCTTGGCGCTCAGCCCCATCGCAAACGCCAGGCTGCGGCACTGGTACGGCTGCAGGCCCTGAACGAAGTTCACCTCGAGCGTGTGGATGTCCTCCGGGTTCTCGCGCGCGACCTGCTCGATATCGACGCCGCCGCGCGCCGAGGCGATGAACGCAACCGCCCTGGTCGCACGGTCCACAAGTACAGAAAGATACAATTCCTTGGCGATCGCGTTGGCCTCGCTGATCAGCACGACGTTGACCGGCAACGCGCGGCCGCCGGACTGGTAGGTTGCCATGTTCGTGCCGAGCATTTTTGCCGCAGCCGCCTTGACGTCGTCGAGCGTCTTGACCAGCTTCACGCCGCCGGCCTTGCCGCGGCCGCCGGCATGGATCTGCGCCTTGACGACCCACTCCTCGCCGCCAAGAGCGCGCGCCGCCTCGACCGCCTGCTCGGGCGTCGTGGCGATCTTGCCCGTCGGCACCGGAATGCCGTAGTCGGCGAACAGCTGCTTGGATTGGTATTCGTGGAAATTCATGCTTGCACCTTGCTGAAGCGCAGTCGAAATTCAGTTCGTCGCAAAACCGGCAGACGTTTCTTAGCTCGTCATTCCGGCGAGCGAGACCTTTCCTGGCGGGGACCGAAGCTGCGCGAAGACGGGCGCGTATTGTGAATAAAGCAGTCGGCAATTGAAAGGCCGAGCTGAGACTAAGCGACGAACTCGGCTCATCTCCAGTTTCGTCTAGGTTCGTCAGGAATCCGTTTGCCCGAGCGTAGGGCGACCGCTCCTTGTCAACCATGGCCTCGCGGCACTCGGGCATCGTGACCATTGCGGGCCGAAGTCGAAGGGTCTGCATGGTGCTTCGACTTCGCTCGCTTCGGGAGCTACGCTCAGCACGAACGGGTTTTCGTCGGCCAGGGTCAAACGCATGTGGTACAGCGCGACGCCGGGCGGGCATCTTTTGTGGTAGTTATATGGCAACCTCCTGCTCTCCCGACCGTGCCAGCAGCCCTTCCCGCCCGCCGCCGTACCGATACGCCCAGCGAGATCAGCCGGCGCGAGCTGTATTTCTTCAACCTGTTCCGCGTGTTCCAGGCGACCGCCATCGCGGGATTGATCTTCAGCCCGCTCGCGCTGAACTGGGTCGAACTGCTCCACGTAGAGCTCGCCGACTACGTCGCGATCGGCTACCTGCTGTTTGCCTGCATCAATCTGTTTACCGGAGCCCGATCTCATGCCGACGTGAGTGTAAACGTCGCGATCGCGCTTACGGTCGACATTGCGGCGACGACGATGGCGCTGTACGCGATCAAGAACCCTCCGACCGGCATCGCCATGCTGCTGATGGTCAATGTAGGCGCCGGCGCCCTGTTGCTCCCCCCGCGCCTGGCAGGCCTGTTCACCGCGCTGGCCACCATCGGGGTGATCGGGCAATCGTTCGTCGGCCGGCTGATCGAGAGCGAAGACCGCAGTCTGGTCGAGTACGGCCTGTACGGATTCGGCTACTTCGCCACGGCGCTGCTGTGCTTTGCACTCGGCAAGCAGATGCGCGAGACCGAAGCGCTGGCTGAACGGCGCGGCATCGACCTGGCCAATCTCTCGCAGATCAACGAGCTGATCATCCGGCGCATGAAGACCGGCGTGATGGTTGTCGACGACGCCAATCGCGTACATCTCTGGAACGAGTCGGCCTGGGCCCTTCTCGGAAGCCCCGAACCGGACCGGCGTGACCTTGGCAGCCTCGCACCGGAACTCTCGCGGCGGCTCTACCACTGGCGCACTACGCGCAAGATCGACAACACGTCCGTCGCACTTGCCGAAGACGTACCCGAGGTCATCCCGCGTTTCACCCAACTCGCCTCGCATGACGACAGCAACGTGCTGATCTTCCTCGACGACAC
>DASSGP010000013.1:0-3541 GCA_035693405.1 Rudaea sp.
GCCCGCGCCGGTGCTGCAGGCGCTTGACCGTGATCTCGTCGTCGAGCCGGGCGACGACGATGCTGCCATCCTCGGCGGTCTGGCTGCGGTGCACGGCGAGCAGGTCGCCATCGATGATGCCGGCGTCGCGCATGCTCATGCCGACGACGCGCAGCAGGAAGTCCGCACGCGGGCGGAATAGCGATGGATCGACCGCGTACTGTGCTTCGATATTGCCTTCGGACATGATCGGGCTGCCGGCGGCGACACGTCCGACGAGGGGGAGCGATGCCGCCGCCGGCACCCGAGAGCGATGGGCAAGACGCAGGCCGCGATGATGCGGCAGGCGCTCGAGTGCGCCTTTGCGAATCAGTGCCTCGACATAATCCTGGGCTGAGGAATGACTGCTAAGCCCAAGATATTCCGATATTTCCCGCAGCGAAGGCGCGCGGCCATTGCGTTCCAGGTAGTTCCGGATCATGGCCAGCGCGCGTTTCTGGTTGGGAGTCAGATCGAAATCGTTCATACGTACAAATGTACGTACTTTATCGAATGATTGCAAGCGCCGGATTCAGCATGGCGCGCGGCGGCTGGATCAACGCTATCAGATCGTCGAAGATGCCGCGGCGGCTGGCACTTCTGTTCGCGGACTATTGGGATCGGTCGATGAAACTGCTCGAGCCCGGACATCGCATCGACGGATTCGTCATCGACGAATGCATGCACACGGGCGGCATGGCGCGCATCTACCGCGTGCATTGCGCAGACCCGGCGCAACAGCCGGACTTTCCGATCATCATGAAAGTGCCGCGCATGAGCGCCGACGAAGGCGCGGAGAATCTCGTCGGCTTCGAAGTCGAGAAGCAGATCCTGTCCGTGATTCATGGCCCGCATGCGCCGCGCTTCGTGGCGGCAGGCGATGTTGCGATCCTGCCGTACCTTGTCATGGAATACATCCAGGGCAAGACCCTGCAGCACTGGCTCGACCAGGCCGCTCGGCGCGACCCGGCGGAAATCGCGCGCATCGGCGCATCGATCGCGCAGGCAGTGCAGAGCCTGCATCAGCAGGAAGTGTGTCACCTGGACCTGAAACCGGCCAATGTGATGCTCAAGGAACACGGCGGCGTCGCGTTGCTCGACTTCGGCCTGTCCTGGCATGCAGGCTATCCGGATTTGCTCGCCGAAGAGATGCGCGCGGCGGCCGGCTCGAACATCTGGATTGCACCGGAGCAAATAGCCGGCGTGCGCGGCGACCCACGCAGCGACGTGTTCGCGATCGGCGTGATGCTCTATGAGATGTGCACGCGCGAGCTGCCGTTCGGCAATCCACAAACCGCAAGCGGATTGCGCCAGCGTTTCTGGATGCAGCCCAAGCCGCCGCGGCAGATCAACCCGGAAGTTCCCGCATGGCTGCAGGAAATCATCATGACCTGCCTGGAAGCCCAGGCAGCGAACCGGTACCCGGCGGCGGCGTTGCTCGGATTCGATCTGGCCAATCCCAATGAGGTGGTGGTCACGGCGCGCGGCAACGCGACCAAAGGCCCCGGTATTTGGCGGCATCTGCGCAAGTGGTGGGGCGGGGCCGGGGCGGACTACGAGCCCAGCGTCCTGCCGACGCGACAGATCGCGCAGGTACCGATCGTGATGGTCGCCGTTCCGCACGACGACGTGACCGAGGCGACCCTGCAGGCGTTGCGCGACGCGGTTCGGCGCGGACTGGGCAACCGTCCGGGCGCCCGCCTGAGTTGCGTCACCGTCGTTTCGCCCGCGGCCGTAGCCGAGGCAGCACAAGGCGAAGCGTCGATACATCAGCAGACGCTGACGTACCTGCGGCGCTGGGCCGCGAGCCTGGATCTGGGCGACCACCTGGCCACGTTTCATGTGCTCGAGTCGGGCGATGTGTCGCAGGCAATCCTGAGCTACGCCGAGGCTAACCAGGTGAATCTGATCGTCATGGGCGCGGCGACGCACGGGTTGCAGATGCAGCGTTTCGTGGCGACCGTGCCGATCAAGGTGGCGATGCGCGCGCCGTGCACGGTCATGCTGGTCAAGGCGCAGGGGCCGGACTAGTGCAACTCCTGTTGCATCAGCCGATAGGCCAGAATCAGCAGGATGGCACCAGTCGCGAACCAGTGGTAGCCGATGCTGCGTCTCCAGATCAGTGGTGCGATGACAGCCATGACCAGGCAGCGCAGGACCATTGATTCGGACCAGCGAAAGGCTCCGACTGCGACAAAGGTCTGGGCCAGGGTTGCGAGAATGTAGAGCAGGATCAAGGCAAAGAAGTAGCGGCTCTCTGCCAGATACGCGGCGCGCATGTCGTGGCTGCCGGCGGATCGCACGTTGGGCAACGCGGCGGCGCATATCAGATAGAGCATGATCGGCATCGACAGGCCGACCAGGAATGTCGCCGCGCTCGACGCCGCGGTAGCCACGACCGATCCCTGATACAAGCCCCACCAGTAGTTGTTGACCAGCAGCAGCGCGACGAGAGCCCACAGCAGCGGCAGCGCATCCCAGCGGACCTCGCGCCGCGCGCGGATCAACCGGTTGAGATTGCCGAGCAGCACGGTCAGGCCAAGGCCGACGATGACCGAAATCAACGCGACCGAGTGTTCGCGGATGTCCATACCTGATCCTAGTGAACCGCTGCCAGTGCGTTGAGGATGAACGGCGACGGATAAGCCAGGCGCTCCATCAGGCGATCTCGAGCGCCAGAGCGGCGAATTCGCCGGCGAGATAGCGTTCGCGCAAGATGAACTTCTGGATTTTTCCCGAGCCGGTCAGAGGAAACGCATCGATGAAAATCCAATAGCGCGGCGTCTTCGGCGCGGCCAGGCGCTCGCGCACGTGCGCGCGCAGCGCGGCGACGTCCGGCCGCGTGGCGCCGGTGCGCACGAATGCGGCGAGTTCTTCGCCCATCTTCGGATCGGGTACGCCGATGACGGCGACTTCCACGACGTCCGGATGCTCGATCAGCACCGATTCAATCTCGGCAGGAAACATGTTTTCGCCGCCGCGGATGACCATGTCCTTGAGCCGGCCGGTGATGCGCACGTAGCCGCGCGAATCCATCGTTGCCAGATCGCCCGTGTGCAGCCAGCCATCGGCGTCGATCGTGGCCGCGGTTGCCTGCGGGTTGTCGAAATATTCGGTCATCAGGAGATACCCGCGTGTGCACAACTCGCCGACCGTATCGTGCGCAACGACTTCGCGCGCAGCGGGATCGATGATCTTGACGTCGGTCTGCGGCAACGGCTTGCCGACCGTCTGTGCCTTGTCCATCGGCGCGTCGTCGAGGCGCACCGTCGTGATCAGCGGCGAGGTCTCGGTCTGGCCATAGACCGTGCAGAACGACGCGCCGAAGCGCGACTCGATGCTGCGCACGAGTTCGGGCGGAACGCTCGCGCCACCGGAGGCAACGACGCGCAACGCGTCAAGGTTGCAGCTCCCGACTTGCGGCTGCTCGAGCATCGCGATCAGCATCGTCGGCACGCCGAGCGTGTGCGTAACGCGCTCCTTCTCGATCAGCGCGAGCAGTCGCGCCGGCTCGAACGCCGGA